>CAYSGC010000052.1:0-5517 GCA_964430145.1 uncultured Fusobacteriaceae bacterium
AATCTCCTACTGTTCTTTCCCCCTATCAATTCCCTTCCTCCCAAAAGTTGATTTCTTCTACAAGTATACTTCATAAAAGCTCCATTCAAAAAATATAGTTTATCCTTTAATAATTGACAAAATGAATACACCATACTGCATTAATTTGAATTATATATACAAAGTAATTTACCAATAATTCATTCGATAACTATAAATACAACCAATAAAAAGCAACGTGACGTTGCACCCTGATAATCAATTGGAATACTCATTACTTTAACCTAATTACTACTTAAGAAATAACTACTAGAAAATCTTAAAACCAAAGTTTTTTAGCCACGAATTTACACGAATTTTCTAAATAAAAGTACTTTAACCAAATTGAACAAAATCAAAAGACCTTATTTGTGAAGATGTTTCCCACTTGTTTTACATTCTAATTTGTGTAATTAGTGGCAAATGTTTTGAATTTCACCTAAAGATAGTGACTTAAGTTACTTTATATAATTTTTTTATAAATTCTATACTTTCCTTAACAAATAAAAAATCCCAGGTTTCCCTGGGATATCAATTATCTGTTACTATTCTGTCTATTGCTCCTGAGAGGAGACTCCACTGTTCAAACCCCTTATTGGAGAAGAGGGTACCATAGATATATACCTCCTCACAGCTTCTCAGAAGCCTGGAAACCACAGAGAAGAGCTCCTCCCTCTCCTTCTGTACCTCCATCTCCCCAGTGAGCACCTCACCCCTCCAGTCCTTATTAAGGGCCCAGAGGTTCTGAAACTCATTGTAGGTTTTAAGGGTATAGAGGGGATTTCTTATATCCCCCATGATGAGGTATCTGCTCCTCCTCTTGGTTCCTATAAAGCTGTTTGGGGTAGAGAGGGAGAGGAAGTTCCCCTCCAGCTTCTCCCCTATATCATCCAGGGTTTCCGTTGTCTTTGCCCCGTCCCTTATAAACTTCACAAACTCATAGTTGGCGTCCCTTATCATACCGAAGTTTTCCATAACCTCCAGGAAACTTCTGGCTGAGTCTATGAGACTCCTGCAGGCCTTTATGTCCTCTGAGTTGTCCTCCTCTGCAAGGAGAAACTCCATATATACTCCCAGGAAAAACTTGTCTATAGGCGTGTCCTTGGGGATGGACTCCATAAAGTCCGCCACCTTATTTAACCTCTCTACAACCTCCTGAGCTACTCCCCTTACCTCACCCTTCCTCTCTATTCTCCTTATGATGTAGTTTCTTTCAGAAAGGTAGTCTGTAAGGATTGAGGCGGATATCATATTTATTCCCAGCACCTGGGCAAGAAAGCTCTTGATCTCATCGTAGTTTAAGTGAATATTCTTAAACCTGTAGAAGAGAACGGAAAAAACTATGAGGGAAAATACCCTTGGGTTGTCTGTGATCTTGTCATTTTTAGAGGTATAAAGATACCTTATATTGCTGTCCCTGGCTATCCTTCCCAGACCAAAATCCAGGGTGACATCATACCTCGGAACAACTACCGATATCTCCCTGGGATCAACTCCCTCCTCTAGGAGTTTTTTTACAAGTCTCAGTATCTTTCTGTGGGTCTTGCTCCTATACTCATTGTCTATATCCAGATGGATATTGGAGTATCCCTTGGCTACTCCCCTTTCCAGGAAGAGGCCCTCCCTGAAGTCCTCTAAAAATTTGTCAAAGGCTCCTTCACTTTCATTAACTAACCTCTCCTTCTGAAAGAGGGGAACCAGGTTTTCCTCCAGATAGTTTTTGGAAAACTGATAGATCCCGTAGGGGCCGTCTGTATTTTTATAGAGAATTACTCCCCTCATCCACTGACACAGGCTGAGGATGAAATCCGTCTGGGATATGGAGGAGAGCTCCAGATCATCCACCATTAGGAACTTATACCTGTTCTTCAGGTGGGAAATATACCTTTCATCCTTCATGAGGTAGTTGGAGTAGAGGTAGATAGCTGCTGCCTGGTCGATTATCCCCTCCTCCAGGGTCCTCTCAATATACCTGTTTACTATCTCATTCATCTCATCATAAAACTTTCTACTGAACCTTCCCTCCTCTGGTTTGCTTGAATATATCCTCTCCCCCATCCTACGATAGTTTGTGTTGGAGAGGGCTGCGCTCACTATGTTGGAGAGGAGCTTTCTGGCTATTCCCTCGTCCTCCCCTATTATTCCGTCGAGATATCCCTTCCTCCTGTAGTACTCCACAGTCTTGTACATAAGGCTCTGGGATGCTTCATAGTGCATAATCACCGGAAGAAGGGACTTCTTCTTTATAAGGTCACACTTCTCCAGTATCATGGGCCAGTAGACCCTTATCTCTTTTTGGACAAATCCAAAGTAGGAGTAGATATTCAAGCTTCCGGCCCTTCTGTACTTTACCTCCCTCTGCCACCTGAGCTTCTCCCATCTGTTGGCAACTAAAACCAGTATCTCATTGGAGCTTATCTTATCTGAAAGCATTCTGTTGTACCTGCTTATGGCGTCTGTTGTTTTTCCGCTTGCTGTATTACCCTCTATTATTCTTCTCATCTTATCATCACCACTATAATTTTATAGATCTTTCCCCTTTAGTGCAAGGAGTTTATTCCCCCTCCTCCAGTCCAAGCTCTTGTAACTCTACAAATATATTCCCCAGGATAAAGTAGCTCACTCCCATGAGGATTATGAAGAATATAACCCCTATAATTGTAAAGGCCATGACTACAGATATGAGGACGCAGTTGGCATAGATGTTGATGCTCTTCACCTTCTTGAGCTGTTCAAGGGGAGCATCCAGGTTTTTAAGGAAGAATCCGTATACAATATAGAGGATCACCACACCTACCCCAAGTATGGCCTGATAGGGAAGGATCCCCTCTGGGTCTCTCAGGGCCAGAATATTCAGGGCATATCCTATTAGGGAAAAGTAGATAAGATAACCTATCACCTTATCCATCTTCACACTGTGCAGAATAGTGTTTAAAGCCCCCTTAAACTTCAGCATTATATAGATAAATAGGCAGGTAGACACAAAGGATACGGCTACACTGTATACGGTATTTACTATCTCTGGCTGAATTAAGAAGGGGGCTACCCAGTTAAATACTCCGTAGAGATAGCATACTAGCTTCATATTGCTTATATCTATGAACTCGGTACTTTTTTTCATTTTCCACTCCCCCTTTCCCTACACTCTTCTATAGTTAAACTTACGCCCCTTTTATCCATTGACCTCTAAATTTATTGATTTTTTAACAGCTTTAAAGTATTATAAAATTAGAAAAACGGCGAGGTGATAGCATGCAAAAGTTTAAACCCCTTGATAGGGATGAGTTCTTCAAAGAGTTCTCCATCTCAGAGGATTATTTTAATGAAACCGGCCTTAACTGGAAGGAACTTCAGGATATATATTTAAATTACAGCAGTTTAATTTCCTATCTTGAAAAGGAAGCGGAGCATATCTTCTCCAAGCTTAGGGATGTTCCCAATGTTCACTCTGTAAGAAGAAGGGTAAAGAAACCCAGACACCTCATTGAAAAGATTATCCGTAAGGGTAAGAAGTACTCTGAGCAGGGTATCAATGTTGAAAACTATAAAAGCATCGTTACAGATCTTATTGGGATAAGAGTACTTCACCTCTTCAAAGATGACTGGCAGGAGATCCACAAGGAGATCACCCGTCTCTGGGAAACAAAGGAGACTCCCCAGGTAAATATAAGAAGGGGAGACTACAACCTAGAGACCCTGAGAGAAAATATCAAGGACCTCAACTGCGACATCATCTTGAGGGAGCACGGTTACAGATCCGTCCACTATCTGGTGGGGGTGCCCCTTTCAAAGGATGAGGAGATCCTGGTGGAGATCCAGGTAAGAACAGTATTTGAGGAAGCCTGGAGTGAGATCGATCATATAATAAGGTATCCCTATGATGTGGATAATCCCGTCCTCACAGAGTACCTTGCTATCTTTAACAGAATAGTGGGAAGTGCCGATGAGATGGGGATGTTCATAAAGAAGTTAAAGGGTGAAGTCGGAACCGAGGGCTTAAACCCAAGAGAGCTGGATATGAAGTTTAAATAAAGAGTAGCGGAGAAAAAACTCCGCTACTCTTTTGCTTTATTATTTATTTTTCTTACAATGGCTAACTCTATCCCATAATATCTATGGAACCGTCCTCAGATATTACTACAACCACCATCCTGTACTTCGATTTCATTGTCTCATAGTATTTTATGGCGGAGTTGTATCTGGCTCCCCTGGAGGAGTCTCCCTTTTCAGTTATAAGGCCATCCAGGATTGCTCCTATTGCACAGCACATCCTCCTTGGAGACATGAGCACAGCCCCGTCTATCTTGGAGAAGTTTGAGATAAGCTCTCCTGTTATCTCAAAGGGTTTAAAGGTTGTGGCCTGAATAGCCAGCCTCTCGGTTTCCTCCATACATCCCTCTGTAATAACAAGGAGAGCACCCCTGTTCTTTTCAATGGTGGCCTCTATGAGGGTCCACAGTTTTTGCTTCTCCCAGTTTAAAAGTTCAGGAAAAACCCTCTCTACCTTATCTATAAAAACCCTCTTTTCCGAGATAATATTTTCAAAGTGGGGTATTCCCTCTACGATCTTGAGAACCCTCTCATCCTCATAGAAGAGCTCCCAGTGATATCCCGATATTATCTTCAGTTTAAAGGTGTTCTTCAAGGTTCTTGCAAGATTCTTGCCAATAAAGCCATAGACCCTGTCCAAGTCGGTAAATAGGGAGTATCCACCTCTGGTCCCCTCTAAGAGCTTTCTTATCTTCCTGTACTCATCCATCCTTATATCTTTTTGAAACTTTATAAGGTTGTTTATCACCACGCTGTCCAGACTGCCGATTACTATCTCACCCCTGGCCTGACTGCTCTCATACTTCAGGTTGGATATCTTATTGAAGACCTCAAAGATATTGTGGGTCTCAGATGCATGCTCCGTCCTGAGCCCCTTAAAGAACTCCTTGGTGGAAAAGTTAATGAGTTCCTCTGCTTCCAGGTGGTGCACCTCTCCCCCTGACAGAAAAGACTCCAGGGTACTCCTGAAATCCTTAAATACCTTCTCCAGAAGCCCCTCTATATAGTTTAACCGCAGTTTATTGTGGATACACCTGTTGTAGTCCTTGCTGCTTATGTCCAGCATGAGATAGTAGAGCTTTTCTCCTACGCCAATCTCCGGACTTATAAAAAAGTGGGTTTTCTCTGGACTTATCTTCCTCATGGTGTTTTCAAGGACAAAGTTATAGGTGTCTATCTGCTCCATAAGCCTGTTTAGCTTCTGATAGGTTTCCGTCATGGAAAAGAAGTTTTCGAAATCCTTCTTGCTATAGGTGTCACTATAGACCTCCACCTCCCTTCTTTCACCGTCGATAGTCAGGAGAGCCAGATTACAGCTTCCCTCCAGCTTCAGCAGTGTAAATACTCTTTCTATCTTATCTTTTATCCTCTCATAATATTCCTGAACTCTCATAATTCATCCCTTCAACTGTATTTTGGTATTTTAATATTTTTATATCTTCTTTTCCC
>CAYSGC010000052.1:5617-15328 GCA_964430145.1 uncultured Fusobacteriaceae bacterium
ATTCATCCCTTCAACTGTATTTTGGTATTTTAATATTTTTATATCTTCTTTTCCCACCTTTCCTCTTTTCTTCCATATAATAATTTTTAGGGAAGGCTTATTTAATATACAGTTGGAAGTCGTTAAAACTATAAGCCCCCTTCAGGGAGGGCTTCTCCATTTTGAAGGGGGCTAGATTCACTTATTGATCTGGAGATTCCAGGTCGGTTTTTATCTGAAACATATAAGGATTTATGAGATATCTAAAGCACTCCTTTCCCCGGAGCTCGGTACCACAGCTAGCCTCCCTTGGCAGGGGTGATATTATCCTATCCCTCAACAGTTCATTTAAGATGGGCAGATCATCGCTCTTTTCCAGATAGAGTCTCCCCCTCTGAAGGTCGATCCCCAGAGCTCTCTTATCACATAGCTGGGACATAAGACAGCAGGCTTCATAGGGCATCTCCTGAAACTTTCTTTTAAACTCCATTGCATTCTTGGGCCATAGATTACAATTTCTCACCATTCTCCTCCCCTAGATCTTAAAGAAATAAAAAACACCTATACCTTAAACTTCATCGCTTCCTCTACTAAAATATTAGGTCCAATTATTGTCTCAGTCAACATTTAAAAACCTTAAATTTTCTATAATTTTCAAACCAATGGATAACTTTAAGGACTTTAAGTTTATTTTTAAATGAAGGGGAAGAAAAAACTCTTTACTTTTAAAATTACATATGTCATAATATATATAGTATTAAATTACATACGTTATAATATATAGTGTAAACTATTTAGGAGGTAATATATTATGTCAATTCAAATTGGAAACTTAGAGATAGATCTACCTATTATTCAAGGGGGAATGGCTATAAAGGCATCTATGGGAAGACTTGCTTCTGCTGTTGCCAATGAAGGTGGAGTAGGACTTATTGCTGGAACTGGTCTTACACCTGCTGAACTTAAGGAAGAGATAATTGAAGCTAAAAATAAGATTGTAAACAAGGGAGGAGCTCTGGGAGTCAACATCATGGTGGCTGCTTCAAACTTTATGGAGCTTGCAAAGGCTTCCATCGAGGCTGGAGTGGACATGATCGTATGTGGTGCTGGATTCTCTAGAGATATCTTCGAAGTAGGTAAGGAAGCTGGAGTAGCTATCGTTCCTATCGTTTCATCTCTAAAGCTTGCTAAGATCTCTCAGAAGCTGGGAGCAGATGCAATAGTAGTAGAGGGAGGAAACGCAGGTGGACACCTTGGAACTGAGAAGGATTCTTGGGATATTATCGGTGAGATCGCTGCAAACATCTCTATCCCTGTATTTGGTGCTGGAGGAGTTATCGAGCCTGCAGATGCTCAGAGAATGCTTGACCTTGGAGCTGACGGAGTTCAGATGGGATCAAGATTTATCGCTACAGTGGAGTGCGAGGTAAGCGATGAGTTCAAGAATATGTATGTAAATGCCAAGGAGGGCGACGTAGTTGAGATAGCTAGTTCTGCAGGACTGCCTGCTAACGCTATAGTTTCTCCATACGTGAATAAAGTATTGGAGGCTGCAACTGAAAAGCCAACTTCATGCCACGGATGCCTGAAAAAGTGTACTAGAACATTCTGTGTAAATGAAAGACTTGTTATGGGACACGAGGGTGACCACGAGGAAGGAATTTTCTTCGCTGGAAAGGATGTATGGAAGATAAATGAGATACTTACTGTAAAGGAAGTTATGGATAGATTCAGGACCGTTTTTAAGTAAGACCTTCTCTTAAAACTTTACTTTTTGTTAAAATTACCATATAATCTACTGGTTATCTAATGATTTAGGAGGAATTACATGATAAAAACTGACATTTGTGAACTACTTAATATAGAGTACCCTATTTTTCAGGGAGCTATGGCATGGATCGCCGACGGAACCCTTGCTGGACACGTATCTAAAGCAGGTGGTTTAGGGATAATTGCTGGAGGTGGAATGCCATCTGAACTTCTTAGAGAGGAGATCAGAGTAGTTAAATCCATTACAGACAAACCCTTTGCTGTAAACCTTATGCTTATGATGGCTGAGGTAGAGGAGCAGATAGATGTCTGTATAGAGGAGGGAGTTCCTGTAGTTACTACTGGAGCTGGAAACCCTGGACCTTATATGGAGAAGCTAAAGGGAGCTGGAATAAAGGTTATTCCTGTAGTACCTTCTGTAGCTCTAGCTAAGAGAATGGAGAGAGTGGGAGCAGATGCTGTAATCGCCGAAGGAACTGAAGCAGGTGGACACATCGGTCAGATCACTACCCTTTCCCTTGTTCCCCAGGTAAAGGAAGCTGTTAATATTCCTGTTATAGCTGCTGGTGGAATAGCTAATGGTAAGCAGTTTGCTGCTACCCTTGCCCTTGGAGCAGACGGAGTACAGGTAGGTACGAGATTCATCGTAGCTCATGAGTGTAATGTACACGAAAACTACAAGGAATCTATTATAAAAGCTAAGGACAGATCCACTGTATCCACTGGTAACCACACTGGGCACCCAGTAAGAGTTATAAACAACAAGCTGGCTAAGGAGATGCTACAGATGGAGAAGGAGGGAGCTAGTTCTGAGGCCCTTGAAGATATGGGTAGAGGTAAGCTTAGACTCGCAGTAAAAGATGGAGACATTGTTAACGGAAGTGTAATGGCTGGACAGGTTGCTTCTATGGTCTCTAAGAGAGAGAGCTGCTCTGAGATCATCTTAGATCTTATCGAGGACGCTAAGAGAGAGCTTGATTCTCTAAAGAACAGATTTTAATCTATTTAAATAAAAAAAAGAGAAAGATATCTTTCTCTTTTTTTATTTAAAGGAAATGTAGATAGTTTACAGTATCTAGTTATTACCTAGTCTTATGTTGGGGGGATTAACTATGAGAATTGGATCTATCTTCTGCAATGAATGTAGGAATATTCATACAGATGTAAACAAAGCTTTTTCAGCTATAAGGGGGCACTTCAAGGAGGATACCTTTATCACAGCTGAGGAGAGCTGTGAAGCCGATCTATGGCTTCTAATCTGCGGGTGTACCAATCCCTGCATCGAACACGGTCATTTAAAAGGTAAGTTTGGAAAACTCTTTGTTATGAGTGAAAGCGACATACCAAAAGCTATACATATGATCGAACTCTTAAAGGAAGACAGAGAGGCTATCGATTTTAATTAAATAGCTTTTAATGAAAAAACCTCCCTCTATCCAGGGAGGTTTAATTTGCTGTTGAGAAGTTCATATCCCCTGGTAGACAAATGGATCCCATCTGAAGTGTAACTGGGATCTAGCCTTCCATCCCCACCCAGGAATTCAGAATAGATGTCCAGGTATCTGACCTGTGCTTCAGTAGCTATCTCCTCTATCCTTACATTTAGGGCTTCTATCCTCTTGTTTCTATCCATATTGTCCACAGGAAGTATGGATATTACAGTAAGCCCTCTAAACCTCTTCTTCAGCTCATCGATGAGAAGGATATAGTTTCCCAGAATCCTCTCATCTGAAAACCCCATGATTATATCATTTATACCAGCCATTAGGTAGATCTCATCTCCAAAAGCTTCCTCTACCTCCTCCAGCCTCCAGAGCATATCCCTTGTAGTATCTCCGGGAACTCCCAGGTTCACCACTCCCTTTACAGGGTTCCACGCCATTATACTGTCTCCCAACAATATCATCCTTACCACCCCCTGCCTATGCTTTTTCCTTTAACCAGAGTTTAGCATCTAAAGGGGATAAATGAAAGGGTTATTTTACACTAGTCTGCCTTAAGGGGAAGGATCTCCCTTATGGAAAGAACTGAGTGGTTTGTTCTTTCTGCTACCTCAGAGATAACCTCCTCCATTCCACCGCTTATATCCTCCAGCATTATTGTTCCCACTTCCTCTGAAACACTGTAATCCCCAACTGTCTCATAGATATACTGTACAAAATACATAGCTATACCTCCCTAATTAATCCATCTCTATCTGAATACCCTCTATCTCATTGTATATAATAGGCTCAGGGCTTCCTATTCTCCCTATAAGGCTCACCCCGTACTCTCTGGCTATATCCAGCGCCAGGTTGCTGGTGATCCTCATGGAAGCCACCACAGGAACTCCTGCCCCTGCTGCCTTTATAACCATATCTGAGGATACCCTACCTGTTATTATAATAGTGGAGTTCTCCAGGTCCATCCCCTCATCCAAGGCAGCTCCTATCACCTTATCCACTGCATTGTGTCTGCCTATATCCTCTCTCACCAGCACCCTGCCGGTGAGGTCTCCTATAGCTGCACAGTGGGTTCCACCGGTAGTCTTATGGAGTCTGGCTGAATCCAGCATCTCCCTAAAAATCTCCCTGATCCTTTCCAGACTCTCTGAATACTCTCCCAAAGCTCCCCTTCTCTTGAATACCTCTCCCTTGGGAAGTTCACCGCTTCCACATCCACTGAGGACCACATTTTTTATAGTATACACTTCCTCCTCCAGTTTTCTGTCCACCAGGGAAAATATCCTTCTCCCACTGCTGCAGGGAGAGGCCCCTATAAATTCACTCCTATGACCTATTAGGCCTCTGGAGTAGAGGTACCCCAGAGCCAACTCCGAGAGGTTATCTGGGGTACACATGAATGTTATTAACTTTCTGCCATTTACAAGAAGATCCACCGCTTCCTCTGTAAATATATTTATCTTACTTCTCATACTCTCCCCCTACCTCCCTCAGTTCCTCTGGAGTGTTTATATTTTTAAACCCCTTCACTATCTCTATATTTTCAGTCATAGACTCTATATCTACCCACTCTACCATGTTTTCCTTAAAGAGGAGGGCTATCCTATAACTTTTCTCCTCTATAAGCTTCTCTATATCTCCAAGAAGGCTCTTTTTATAGAGGGCGCAGAGGGGTTCCCTCCCCTCTCTGTGCTTGGGAATGGCTGCATCATAGCTCCCAGAGAGGCCCCCCATATATTCCAAAAATTCTTTCCTCTGAAAGGGTGTGTCACAGGAGATCACCAGGACCTCCTCATAGGTGCTGTGAAGGAGGCCGGTATATATCCCCCCCAGGGGGCCTATATCCTTAACTTTATCTCCCACAACCTTCACAGGATAATTCCTGTATTCACCGGGATTGTTGGATACCACTATCACCTCTGCAAAACCCTCTACCTTCTTCAGAAGGTGGTCGATAAAGGGAAGCCCTTCATATCTTAGAAAGGCTTTATCCCTATAGTCCATCCTGGACCCCTGTCCACCGGCCAGGATCACCACTGTTTTCCTGTATCTTTTCATCTAGCTCTTATCGCTGTATGTTGTATGAAGAAGGTGGTGGCTCTTGTGACCGCAAGGATCCTTCAGATAGTTCTCGTAGAGAGCCTTCACTTCCGTGTTTTCATGGGACTTTCTCAGGTCACTTTCAGTATCAAACCTATACATCCCCTCCATCCTTCTTCTTCTCACATCGTAGTTATCTGGAATAGGTGCTCCACCTCCGCTTATACACCCTCCGTGACATGCCATGACCTCTATAAAGTCGTAGTCTGCCTCTCCCCTCTCGATGGCATCCAGTACCACCTTAGCTGAGGATATTCCATTTACTACAGCCAGCTTTATCTTGTGTTCTCCTACCTCTACAGAGGTCTCCTTCACATTGTCAAATCCTCTTATCTCGTTGAACTCAAGCTTCTCAAACTGACCCCCGGTAAGGACGTGAGACACAGTTCTAAGAGCTGCCTCCATTACACCTCCAGATGTTCCGAATATCCTTCCAGCACTGGATCCCTTACCCATGAAGGAATCGTAGTCTGCATCATCCCCAAGGTAGGCAAAATCGATCCTGTTCATCCTTACAAGCTTAGCAAACTCTCTGGTAGTTATTACCATATCCACATCCTCAGGCATCTGCTCCCTCTCTGCCTCTCCCTTCTTTGCAGTACAAGGCATGATAGAAACAACAAATATATCCTCTTTAGGGATATTCATCTCCTTTGAGTAGTAGCTCTTTGCAAGGGCACCGAAGATCTGCTGAGGTGACTTACAGCTTGAAAGGTTATCTATAAACTGAGGATAGTTTTGTTCCATATAGTTTACCCATCCTGGACAGCACGAGGTAAACATAGGAAGCTTCCCCTTACCCTCTGTGAGTCTCTGAAGAAGCTCAGTTCCCTCCTCCATAATTGTTACATCTGCAGAGTAGTCCGTACTGAATACCCTTTCAAATCCAAGCTTTTTAAGGGCAAGGACCATCTTTGACGTTACATCTGTACCAGGAGCAATAAAGAACTCCTCTCCGATCGTATGCTTTATTGCAGGGGCCATCTGTACGATGAAGTGCTTCTCCCTCTTCTTTAGCATCTGGTTTAGCTCAACCACATGGTTTTTCTCGGTCAGGGCTCCCACTGGGCATACCTTTACACACTGACCACAGGTTATACACTTGCTCTCAGAAAGGTTTTCTCCCTCCTTGAGGACGATCTCCCTCTGGCCATCTTTCTCCACTACCTCATATACCTCTATCTCCTGGGTATCCCTGCACACAGCCACACACTTCTCACAGAGGATACACTTATTCATATCCCTTACCATTCCAGATGAACTTCTGTCTATCTCATAGGTGTATTCCAGGTCTACATCCCTGTTTACCACTCCATACTCGTAGCAGGCATTCTGAAGGTCGCAGTCTCCCTTGGCCTTTTCACAGGTAAGACAGTCGTTGGGATGGTTCTCCATTATCTTGTTAAGGATCTCTTTTCTCCTTGCGATTATCTCATCTGTATAGGTTCTCACAACCATTCCATCTCTACCAGCTGTCTCACAGGACTTTACCAGTTCTCCATCTGCCTCTACCACACAGATACCACAGACCTTCTGGCTTCCAAGGTCCTTGTGGTAGCAAAGAGTCGGGATATTTATCCCCAGCTCTTCGCAGTTCTCCAGCAGAGTCTTATCAGCTGTGGTTTCTACAATTACTCCATCTATTTCTATTCTCATCTTTCCTCCACACTAAGCAATCTTTTCTATTCTTACAGCAGTAACCTTAAGTTCCGGGATTCCACACTGTGGATCCAGGTGGTCTGCACCTGTAAGTACGTTACATGCACCATTTGCAAAGTGGAACGGCATAAAGAACAGGTCCTCTAATATTCCATCATTTGCCACTACAGAGGTCTCTATCTCTCCCCTTCTGGAGATTACCCTTATCATCTCATCCTTGCCTATCTCAAGCTTCTTCATAGTCTCCGGGTGCATCTCTATGTATGATACCGGCGACTTTATATTAAGTCCCTCTACTCTTCCAGTCATTGTTCTGGTGTGGTAGTGGTATAGGTTTCTTCCGTTTGTCATTAGGTATGGATACTCCGATGACTGCATCTCTCCGCTGAGCTCATATTCCGCTGCCACAAACCTACCCTTACCTCTCATTGGAGAATCAAGGTGTAGTATAGGAGTTCCCTCCTGATTTTCAGGAGTTACCGGCCACGCCACTCCCTCCTCCTCGATTAGGTCGTAGGTGATTCCAGAGTATTGAGGTGTCAGTCTTGCTATCTCAGCCATTATCTCCTCTGATGAGGTATAGCTCTCCTTCCATCCTAGGGTACCCATTACCTTGTCTATAACCTGCCAGTCCTCCATTACACCCTCTCTGGTTACAGCTCTTCTTACTCTCTGCACCCTTCTCTCGGTGTTGGTAAATGTTCCCTCCTTCTCTGCAAAGGAAAGGGCTGGAAGAACAACATCTGCCAGTTCAGCTGTTTCTGTCAGGAATATATCCTGAACGATAAGTAGGTCCAGCTCCTCTAAAGCATGTTTTATATGGTTTATATCTGGGTCAGATACCATAGGGTTTTCTCCCATAATATAGAGACACTTCATCTCTCCGTGGGAGGCTCTGTGCATTATCTCTGGCAGGGTATAACCTGTCTTGGAGTTCAGCTCCACTCCCCACTCGTTTTCAAACTTTCTACGGATCTCATCATCTGCTATCTTCTGGTATCCAGGGAACACATTTGGAAGTCCTCCCATGTCGCAGGCTCCCTGTACGTTATTCTGTCCCCTTAGAGGGTTTATCCCTCCGAACTTTTTACCAATATTTCCACATAGAAGGGAAAGGTTGGAAAGGGACATTACTCCATTGGTTCCTGATTTGTGCTGGGTAATACCCATAGCATAGAAAATAGAGGCTACATCGCTTGCGTATATTCTCGCTGCTTCTGCAATAAGTTCCGGCGACACTCCGCAGATCTCACTTGCATATTCAGGTGTATACTTAGCTACCAGCTCCCTAAGTTCCTCAAATCCCTCTGTATTTTTAGCTACATATTCCCTATCGTATAGGTTCTCGCTGATGATCACATTCATCATGGAGTTTATAAGGGCAATATTACTTCCCACCTTCAACTGAAGGAATACATCTGCATCATCAGCTAGGTCTATCCTTCTTGGATCGGCTACAATCACTTTTGCACCCTTTAACTTAGCTCTCTTTATCTTAGCTCCAATAACTGGATGGTTTTCCCTTGGATTGGACCCAATCACAAAGATAACCTTTGAATCTTCAACTTCGCTAATGCTGTTAGTCATAGCTCCGCTTCCTAGTGTAGTTGCTAACCCGGCAACTGTTGAACTGTGTCAGAGACGGGCACAGTGATCTACATTATTAGTACCAAGCACTGCTCTAAATAGCTTCTGGAATATAAAGTTATCCTCATTTGTACACCTTGCTGATGTAAGTCCTGCAAAGGCATCCGATCCAAATTTGTCCTTTATATCAAGCATCTTAGTTGAAAGAAGATCTATTGTCTCCTCCCAGCTTGATTCCTCTAACCTTCCATTTTTTCTGATAAGGGGTTTTGTCAGTCTGTCTGGATGATCTACAAATTTATATCCAAACTTACCCTTTACACAGAGTAATCCGTCGTTGGGATCCATCTTAGCTGGGTTTGCCTCTACTATCCTGTTGTCCTTTACACTGAAGTCTATCTGACATCCCACACCACAATATGAACATGTAGTTCTTACAACCTCAGTTTCCCACTGTCTGTAAGATGTCTTTGCCTTAGGTAGAAGGGCTCCAACTGGACATACACTTACACAGTTTCCGCAAGACATACAGGCTGTATAATCTATCTTGGAGGCTCCCTTAGCTCTTACTGCTCTTCTACCATTTTCTTCAGACAGCTGCAAACCGTTACTGCACTGCTGCTCCCTGCACATTGCCACACACTTTCCGCAGGCTATACACTTATTTGGATTGATCGTATAGAATGGATTTGACTCATCTATCTCAAGAGTCTCAGGGCAGTTGTTTGCAGTCTGGTGTACATCATACTCATAGCAGTACTCCTGCAGCTTACACTCTCCTGATTTTTCACATCCCAAACAGTCTAGGGGGTGTTCCGATATGATCTCCTCTAGGATTTCCCTTCTCTCCTCCACTACCTCATCTGTATGTGTTCTTACTACCATGCCTTCCACAAGATCTATCTCGCAGGCCTTCTTCTTACAGCCATCCACTTCCACAACGCAGATTCCACAGTTCTCATCTTTTTGGATGATTCTGGAATCATAACAGAAGTTAGGTACCTGAATACCCAGCTCCTCTAAGGTCGTGAGAAGCTTTTTCCCTTTGGAAACTTCATAGCTTTTTCCATTAACTACTATCTTCACTAGGATCCTCCTCAATTAATTTTATCAACCTACTAATTATAGTTTCTCCTATGAAAAATAAAAATTTCAATTTAACACTTTTTTTCAT
>CAYSGC010000053.1:0-15176 GCA_964430145.1 uncultured Fusobacteriaceae bacterium
GATGTATTTGATGCTGAGTACAACCCTACACTAAACAATGAAGCTATGGTAAAGGCTCTTCAGTTTGCAGCAGATGTTAGAGGAAAGTATGGTCTTGGAGAAGCTGGAATGGACTACGGAGTAGCAGATCAGCTGTTCAAGCAGGGAAAAGCAGCGTTCATCCTAAATGGTGCATGGTCTTGGAAGGAGTATGAGGAAGCAGGTATAAACCTTGGAATAGCTCCAATGGCAAAGCTTCCTGGTGGAGATACACCACTGTTTACTTCAGCATCCAAGGGATACTCGATCTCTGAAACTGTAGGAGAAGAGAAGTATGAGGCTATCAACAAGTTCTTTAATTTTATCTTTGAAGCTGAAAACAATGCCAATATCTCATTAGCACAAGCACAGGCTCCGGCAATTACAGCAGCAAGAGAGGTACAGGCAGTGAAGGACGACGAGCTTATGCAGGTATCTATAGCTACTATCGACAAGACAGTACCTATGTATATTGTACCTGAGATGAGAGCTGTATGGGATGCTATGAGACCTAACCTTGAAGGTGTAATAAACGGGCAGATGACACCAGAGGAAGCTGCAGCTAAGATGCAGGCAGATGCAGAGCAGGGAATCAGAACAATACACGGTGAATAATGTAAGAGTGGGAGTGGCTCCCGCTCCCACATTTTTTAAATTATAGATGAAGAGGGAAAAGTTATAGGGATGAAGGGGGAGAAGAGTGAAAGAAAAAACAAATACTTTATTGATGAAGAGAAGAACACCTTACTTATTTATAATACCGGCAATGCTTGTAATGGCGGTAATGGTATTTTACCCACTGGGTTATGGTTTTTGGTTATCTCTTACAGATATGAGTTTGAAAACATTTAAAAATCCAGGTTTCATAGGTATAAGAAACTATTTAAGTTTATTCCAGGATCCTAGACTTGTTGAGACCCTTGGAAGAACAGTGGTCTGGACTTTTATAAACGTATTTTTTCATGTAACTATTGGTCTGTATCTGGCTATTCTGTTAAACAGAAAGCTGCCAGGAAAGGCGCTTATCAGAGTAATGCTTATAATTCCCTGGGCAATGCCTCAGTATATAGCAGCTCTTACGTGGAAAGGTATGTTTAATCAGAACTTTGGAGCTGTAAATATATTTTTAGGAAAGTTTGGAATGGATGCTCTTCCGTGGCTCAGCGATCCGACTATGACGTTTATAGCAGCGATCCTTACCAATATATGGCTGGGATTCCCCTTTATGATGATGATAAGTCTCGGGGGACTGCAGTCGATACCTGGAGAGCTATATGAAGCAGCGGACATCGATGGGGCGAGTTCATGGGATAAGTTTAAAAACATAACCCTTCCTTTGCTTAAGCCTACTCTGACACCGGCTATAATCTTAGGAACTGTATGGACATTTAATATGCTAAATGTAATCCTTATTATAGCAGGAGGGTATGGAAATGAAAAAACTCAGATACTGGTAACTGATGTTTACAGGCTTGCATTTAACTTCTACAGATATGGTTATGCAGCCGCGTACTCGGTACTGATATTTGTTATACTTCTTCTGTTTGCGATGTTCTATGTGAAGAAGAGTAATGTTTTTGGAAGGGAGGAATAATGGTGATAAATAGACATAGCTTTGAAAGAGGGGACTCTCCCAGAAAGATAGTGGGGATATACCTGATACTCTTAATCTTCTGTGTAATAACGGTATACCCGCTTTTAAATGTATTATCGGTGGCTCTCAGACCTGGAAATCAGCTGTTTTCAACAAGTCTTGCCATAATTCCAGAGGGGGCTACACTGGATAACTTTAGAAGGGCTATTGGAGAGACTGATCTTCTGCTTTGGCTGAGAAACTCTCTTATAATATCAACATGTACAGCGATATTTGGTGTGGTGCTTTCAGCTACGGCAGCCTACTCCTTCTCCAGATTTACATTCTGGGGAAGAAAGAGCGGGATGATGGTGTTTCTGGTAACTCAGATGTTCCCGGCACCTATGCTGCTCCTTCCTATGTATATACTGCTGGTTAAGATGGGGCTGGTAAATAGCTTCTTGGGGCTTCTAGTGCCTTATACAGCCACAGCAGTACCCTTTTGTGTATGGATGTTAAAGGGGTATTTTGACACTATCCCAAGATCCCTCGAGGAGAGTGCTTATATAGATGGGTGTAACGTGTGGCAGTCTATGTATAAGATTGTACTTCCTCTGTCTACGCCGGCTCTTGCTATCTCAGCGCTGTTTTCATTTATGTCAGCCTGGTCTGAGTTTGTAATAGCAAGGATTATACTAACATCGGCAGAGAAGCTGACCCTTCCAGTGGGACTTATTCAGCTTCAGGGATCATTTTCAGCTGAGTGGGGGGTATACTCAGCATCGGCACTTATCACAAGTCTGCCGGTAATCATACTATTTATAAGTCTTTCTAGGTTCCTGGTAGGAGGCCTTACAGTAGGAGGAGTAAAGGAGTAAGATTTCAGGTCGGAACAGGAGCAGAAAAGGAGGCAGAAGTGTTTAAAAGAAGCAGTGGGATATTGATGCATATAAGCTCCCTTCCAGGGGAGTATGGAATAGGGGATTTTGGAAAAAAAGCATATGAGTTTGTGGACTTTTTGGACAGTGCAGATCAGAAGCTCTGGCAGATACTGCCCATGGGGCAGACAGGGTATGGGGATTCTCCATACCAGTCCTTTTCAGCCTTTGCAGGAAACCCGTACTTCATAGATCTAGAGGATCTTGTGGAAAGGGGATACCTGAAGAGGGAGGACCTCAAGGAGCTGAAGGAGGGGAACAATGAGAAGGCGGTGGACTATGCCCTTCTTCACGATGTAAAGATACCTCTCTTAAGAAAAGCTTACGGGGAGTTCCTTAGGGAGGATAACAAAGAGATCTTCGAGTTTAAGGAGAGAAATAAGTACTGGATAGAGGATTACTGCCTCTATATGGCCCTCAAGGAAAGGTTTGGAGGAGTAAGCTGGCACAGGTGGCCGAAGGAGTACAGGTACAGAAAGAGGGAAGCCAGGACCGAGGCAAGGGCATCCCTAGATGATGAGATGGGATACTACCTCTTTGTCCAGTATATCTTCCATGAGCAGTGGAGGAAGCTGAAGGAGTATACCAATGACAAGGGAATAAAGATAGTGGGAGATATCCCTATCTTTATAGCTGGAGACAGTGCAGATGCCTGGTCCAGAAGCAAGCTCTTTGATTTTAATAGGTACAAGAAACCCAGAAAGGTGGCTGGATGCCCACCGGATGCCTTCAGCAGAAACGGTCAGCTGTGGGGAAATCCACTGTATAACTGGGATTATATGAGAAGAACTGGCTATGAGTGGTGGATAGAGAGGATAAAGGCCTGCTTTGAGCTTCACGATATAGTGAGGATAGACCACTTCAGGGGATTTGAATCCTACTGGGCTATACCGGCAAGGGCCAAGACAGCAGCCAAGGGAAGGTGGCAGAAGGGACCTGGAATGGATCTCTTCAATGCGGTTAAGAGAAGGCTGGGGGATCTTCCTATAATAGCAGAGGATCTAGGGTTCCTCACTCCAAGGGTTAAAAAGCTCCTAAAGGACAGCGGATATCCCGGGATGAAGATACTTGAATTTGCCTTTGACTCAAGGGAGGAAAATGACTACCTGCCTCACAGGTATGAAAAAAATTCTGTAGCCTATACAGGAACCCACGATAATGATACAGTAGTAGGGTGGTACCAAAGTATAGGAGCTAAGGATAGAAAGATGTGCGATACATACTTGAAAAAAACAAAATCTGTAAAATCTGAGGAGATAAACTTTAAGTTTATAGAGGCTATCTGGGGATCCGAGTCTGTTATGGCTCTGACCCAGGCTCAAGATCTGTTTGGAATAGGGAGCGAGGGAAGGATGAATGTTCCTTCGGTGCCTACGGGGAACTGGCAGTGGAGAATGGAGGAGAAACTTCTTAGTGATAAATTAGCTCAAAGATTAAGTGTACTAACTAAAAAATATGAGAGGTAATTAGTTATGGACAGTAGAGATCTGATAATAAGCAAACTAGAAAAGTTAGGACTTTCTTCAAAGGAGGCGGAGGTATACCTTCAGCTTGTAAAGGCACCTTACTCCAATGGGTCACAAATAGCTAAGAAACTGGGATATCCCAGAACTTCAGTTTATTCAATTCTATCGAAGCTCCAGGGAAAGGGGTGCATACTATCTGTTCCAGAGGGGGAGGTCACTTCATATGTGGCTATAAATCCCCAGGATCTCATCTTCAGACTGAAGAGGGAGATAGATGATGCAACCAATGTACTTGGGGAGGAGTTTAAGAAGATAGATATCGAATCAAATGAGAAGCAGTTTTTAAATATAAATTCCTATGAGGGGATAACTGAGAGGATTCATCAGCTGCTAAAGAGTGCAGAGAAGGAAGTGTATATAAATACAAACTTCAACTTAGATGAGTTTGGAAAATTTAAAGAGGACTTTAAACTTCTCAAGAGAAAGGGAGTGAGGGTGATATTCTTCAGCTTCCAGAACAAAGGGTATGAAAGCCTGGGAGCGGAGCACTACTCCAGAAGCTCTCTTAAGGAGGATGCAAGTAATAAAACAAAGAGGATCTTACTTGTGGTAGACATGAAACTGGCAATCATGGCAAGTAACTATGGTGGAGAGTTTTACGGAACCTTCTCGGAAAATAAACTTCTGATAAACCTTATTGCAGAACACATTCATAATGATATATATCTTATGAAGCTTGAGGAAAACTATAAGGGAGATTTCTGGGAGGACATAAAGCTTAACACTATGCAGGAGATTGAAAATCAAGAATAGGGGGAAGCAGATGTATTTAGACAAGGCGGAGATAAAAAGCGGAATCGGGAGATGGCTGAAGGTTGATTTTGGAAAAACTATAGAAATGGCTGAGAAGCACGAGATATATCAATCACTGGTTAGAACTGTAATGGAGAGGGTAACTGAGAACTGGTGCGATACAGATGAGATCTACAGCAAGGGGAAGCAGGCTTACTATCTTTCAGCAGAGTTCCTTATGGGAAGAGCACTGGGAAACAACCTTATAAACCTAGGGATACTGGACGATGTGAGAGAGGTTCTTGCAGAGCTGGATATCGACTTTAATGTTATTGAGGATGCAGAGGAGGATGCAGGACTTGGAAATGGTGGTCTTGGAAGACTTGCTGCCTGCTTCCTAGATTCAATGGTAACACTGAACCTTCCTGGGCACGGATATGGTATCAGGTATAAGAATGGTATATTCAACCAGAAGTTTGAAAACGGATTCCAGGTGGAGTATCCTGAGTCTTGGCTAAAATATGGAGACCCTTGGTCTATAAAGAAGGCCTCTGAGGAGGTAATAGTTGAATTTGGTGATCAGACGGTGAGAGCTATCCCGCACGACACGCCAATAATCGGATATGGAACTAAAAATGTAAATACCCTGAGACTTTGGGAAGCTGCACCGGTTAAAGACCTTGACCTGACAGCCTTTAACGCTCAGGAGTATGAGGAAGCAACCAGGGAAAAGGCAAGAGCTGAGGATATATCCAGAGTGCTATACCCTAACGACTCTACAAATGAGGGAAAGAAGCTTAGACTTAAGCAGCAGTACTTCTTTGTATCAGCCTCCCTGCAGGATATCCTGAGAAAATTTAAGCTTACTCACGGAAACGACTTTGCAAAACTTCCTGAGTTTGCGGCAATCCAGCTGAATGATACCCACCCGGTAATAGCCATACCAGAGCTTATGAGACTGCTGTATGATGTAGAGGGACTGGAGTGGAACGATGCATGGGAGATTGTTCAGAAGACATGTGCCTACACAAACCATACAATCCTTGCTGAAGCCCTTGAAAAGTGGTGGATCAGACTGTATGAGGAGGTAGTACCTAGAATATATGAGATCACTCAGAGGATCAATATAGAGCTTATCCAACTTCTGGAGAAGAAGTTCCCAGGGGAAAGAGCAAGACAGAAGAGAATGTCTATCATCCAGGGGGACCTAATCCACATGGCATGGATGGCTATCTATGGAACCCACGCTACCAACGGAGTGGCGGCACTTCACACTGAGATCCTCAAGGAGCAGGAGCTCAAGGAGTGGTATGAGCTGTTCCCTGAGAGATTCCAGAATAAAACAAATGGTGTAACCCAGAGAAGATGGATGCTTCTGTCCAACCAGCAGCTGTCATCACTGATCACCGAGCTTATCGGGGATAAGTGGATTACAGACCTGACGGAGCTGAAGAAGCTGGAGAAGTATGCTGGGGATGAGGAGATCCTGAAGAGGTTCCTGGATATCAAGCATGAAAAGAAGGTAGAGTTTGCAAAGTATATGAAGAATGAGCAGGGAGTAGAGATAGACCCTGACTCTATCTTTGATATTCAGATAAAGAGACTACATGAGTATAAGAGACAGCTACTAAATATCTTCCATGTGATAGATCTCTACAACAGAATAAAGGCTGATCCTAAGCTGAAGATGAATCCTGTAACCTATATCTTCGGGGCAAAGGCTGCACCGGGATACCTGAGAGCCAAGGGAATCATAAAGCTAATCCACGATGTAGCTGAGGTTGTAAATAACGATCCAGTTGTAGATGGAAGGATCAAGGTAGTATTTGTGGAAAACTACAGGGTATCTGTGGCCCACAGAATGTTCCCGGCAGCTGATATCTCTGAGCAGATCTCCACAGCAGGTAAGGAAGCTTCTGGTACAGGAAACATGAAGTTTATGTTAAATGGAGCACTAACTCTGGGTACCCTAGACGGAGCCAATGTAGAGATAGTAGAGGAAGCAGGAGAGGAGAATAACTTTATCTTCGGACTGAAGGTGGAGGATATCCTTAAGATGAAGAAGGAGGGGTATGACCCTCACAAGCCATACAATGAGGTAGAGGGGCTTAAAGCTGTAGTAGATGTGCTTATAGACGGTACATTCTCAGATGAGGGTACCGGATACTTTGAAGAGTTATATACATCCCTAATGGAGGGGGCTAGCTGGCACGACGCTGACCAGTACTTTGTATTAGAGGACTTTGACGCATACAGAGAGATACAGAAGAAGGCCAATGAGGCTTACTCGGATAAGATGAAGTGGGCTAAGATGGCATGGATAAACATTGCCAATGGAGGGAAGTTTTCCTCCGACAGAACTATTGCCCAGTACGCATCGGAGATCTGGGATATAGAAGCTAAGAAGCTATAAATTTTGCAACTGTAAATTGTAATAAATCACTCCTAAAGGGGACCTGAATTGCCATCGGGTCCCTTTTAACATGCAAATATTTAAAGGAAGGAATCCTCTAAAAAAGGAGAGGGGAATAGAAGAGGTATATAGAGTGTGGGAGCAGACTCCACAGGAAAAATTAAAACCATTACAAAATTATAATGGTTGTTGACAAAGTGAATAAATTATTATATATTAGATGGTGTAAAGAGAAAAAAATATCAACAGGGGGGCTAATGATGCAGAGTTTAAACTTTAAAAAGGACACTTATTGGATAGGATCACTGGATCCGGAACTGAGAGTATTTGATATTATTATGGAGACTAAGTTTGGTACAACTTATAACTCCTACCTTGTAAAGGGAAGTGAAAAGACGGTAGTATTTGAGACTGTAAAGGCAAAGTGCTTTCCTGAATATGTGAAAAAATTAAAGGAGATCCTGGGAACTCCCAAGGAGATAGATTATATTGTGGTAAACCACACTGAGCCAGACCATGCAGGCTCTGTCGAGATGCTTTTAGAGCTGGCTCCCCATGCCAAGGTGGTTGGATCGGCAAATGCCATAGAGTTTTTAAGGGAGATCGCAAACAGTGAGTTTGATTCCATCGTTGTGGAGCACGGAGATACCCTGGACCTTGGAAACAAAACCCTTAAGTTTATATCGGCGCCATTCCTTCACTGGCCAGATTCTATGTATACATATATCCCAGAGGACAAAACCCTGGTTACATGTGACTCCTTCGGATCACACTACAGCTTTGATGAGGTACTCCTCTCTAAGCTTCCAGAGGAGAAGAGGGAGGACTATATGTCGGCTCTTCTATACTACTTCACAGCTATCTTTGGTCCATTTAAGGGATATGTGCTGGAAGCTCTGGATAAGATAAAGGACTTTGATATAGAGACGGTTCTTACTGGTCACGGGCCTATCCTGGACGAGAACCCACAGGAGATCATGGAGATATACAGAAAGTGGTCTACAGAGGAGAATCCCAACAAAAACAAGGTAGTGGTAATACCATATGTGGCAGCTTACGGATATACCGAGCAGCTGGCAATGGAGATGGAGAGGGGAATAAAGGAGTATGACTCCACTATTGAGGTAAAGAAGTACAACATCAATATCTCCAACTACGGAGATCTGAAGACAGATATCATGAATGAGATCTACTGGGCGGACGGAATCCTTATGGGAACCTCTACAATCAACGGAGACGCCCTTCCCCTTATCTGGGATATAGCTATCTCTCTTAATCCAATAGTTCACGGCGGTAAGTATGTATCGGCTTTTGGATCCTACGGATGGAGCGGAGAGGGAGTTCCTAATATCATAAGCAGGCTGGATCAGCTGAGGATGAATGTGCTGGACGGATACAATGTAAAGTTTAAGCCGTCTAAGGAGCAGCTAGAGGGAGCCTTTGAGTATGGTAAGTTGTTTGCAGACACCATGGTAAATAAGAAGACTCCAGTAAGGGAGAATGCTGCAGAGGAGATGTCCCTGGAGGAGCTAAACCCAAGCGGAGAGGAGAAGAAGTGGAAGTGTCTTGTATGCGGAGAGGTATTTGATGGAGTCTATCCTCCAAATATATGCCCTGCATGCGGAGTGGGACAGGAGCTCTTTGAGATGGTAGAGGAGGAGGAAGTGAACTTCCATTCGGATACCGAGGAAAGGATTATTATAATAGGAAACGGAGCAGCGGGAGTAGGGGCAGCAGAAGCAGCCAGAGTGAGAAACCCTAAGGCTCACATAGAGATCCTTACAAGGGAGGATATCCATGCATACTACAGACCTGTGGTTTCCGACTGCTTAACCGAGGAGATAAGGGACGAGGAGTTCTACCTGAAGCCTGAGATGTGGTATGAGGATATGGGTATCAAGGTGGAGCTTGGAAGGGTAGTAAACCATATAGATGTGGCGAATAAAAAGATTACCCTTCTGGACGGCGAGGTGAAGGAGTATACCAAGCTTATCCTGGCTACCGGAGCAAGATCCTTTGTGCCTCCAATTGCCAATGTAAATATGGCGGGATCCTTCTCCATAAGAACGAAGAAGAATGTGGATATAATAAAGGAGTACGCAAAGAAGAGCAGAAAAGCTGTGGTTGTAGGAGGAGGAGTTCTCGGTCTTGAAACAGCATGGGAGCTGAAATCCATGGGGCTGGATGTAGAGATCATCGAAACAAAGCCTAGAATCTTCCCTAGACAGCTGGATGAGGAGGGATCTAAGGTACTGGAGGAGGCCATTGTAAAGGCCGGAGTAAAGGTACACAAGAACCGTTATGTGGTAGCTATCGAGGGGGAAACCCAGGTAAGGGGAGTAAAACTGGATAACGACCAGAGGATAGGTACAGACATCGTAATCATGAATACGGGAATAAGCTCCAACAAGGAGATGGTAGAGAACAAACTTAGAACCAACAGGGGAATAGTTGTAAATGAGAGGATGGAGACGAGTATAGAGGGAATCTATGCATGCGGAGACTGTGCTGAATATGAAGGAAAGGTAGTAGGACTGTGGCAGGTAGCTGTGGAGCAGGGAAGAGTTGCCGGAGCAAATGCTGTGGGAGACAGCCTTATATATAAGGATGAGATTCAGCCTGTAACCTTCAGCGGGATGAACCTGGATATCTTCTCCATGGGTAATATAGACAATGAGAGGGGAGACCACCAAGTGGTAAGCCAGCTGGACAGCAGGGAATCTCACTATAAAAAGCTCTACTTTGACAGGGATGAGCTTGTGGGAGGTATCCTTATTGGAAGTGTTGAAAAGGCCAACGTTGTCCTGAAGGGTGTAAGAGGAAAGCACGAAACCTCCAAGGTGCTGAAGAAGCTATATAGATAGAGGAAGAAAGCCCTAGGGCTTTCTTTTTTTTGGAGGAAACTTCGGAGAAAAGTAAAATGGTGATATACTTGGGGTGAATAAAAAAAAGAGGAGGTTTACAGATGGAAAGGTTTATCTACAGAAGGGTAGAGGAGGATTTTATAGACCGGTTGAAGGTGAAGATAGAGGAGATAGAGGGGGAGATAGAGAAGCTTCTGAAGATAGAGAAGAAGAGTTACAATAACTTCTTCAATGAGATGGAGCTTTTAGAGGAGGAGCTGTCAAAGATGGTACAGCCCATCTCCAATGAAAACTCTACCTATATAACTGAGTTGGGAAAAGAGCTCTACATGGAGTTTATTCCCATTATGAATGAGTATGCCTCGAAGATAAATCAGAATGAGGAGATAGCCAGAGCTATAATGGAGATATATGAAGAGGAGGAGCTGGATCCTGTGAAGAGGAGGATCCTGGAAAAGAAGATACTGGAGTTTAAGTCAAATGGTATCGGAATAGAGGAGGAAAAAAAGAAAAGGATCAAGGAGATAAATCTTGAGTTATCAAAGCTCTCCAATGAGTTCTCAAAGAATGTAACAGATGCTACAAATGCCTATGAAGTAATAGTGGAGGATGAGGGAGTTATAGAGGAGATGCCTCAAATAGATAAGATGAGCGCTCAGGTGGAGGAGGGGAAGTGGAGGTTTACCCTTCACGGACCGTCATACATCTCCTTTATGACCTATTGCAGCGACAGGGAGCTGAGAAGGGAGATGTACAGGGCCTATGTGACCAGAGCTCCCCAAAATGAGGAGATAGCAGAGAGAGTTTTGAGGCTCAGAAGAGAGAAGGCCAATATCCTGGGATATAAAAACTACAGAGAGTTTTCAGTGGCCAGTAAGACTGCAGACTCGGGAGAGGAGGTCATAGAGTTTTTAAGAAAGCTGGGGAAGGAAGCCCTGCCTACTGCACAAAGGGAGGTAGAGGAGCTCTATGAACTGGCAGAAAAACTGGGGTATGGGGGAGTTGAATACTATGATACCGCTTACCTGGCAAGAAAACTCAAGGAGGAAAGGTATAACTTCGACCCAAGTGAGTTAAAGCCATACTTTGAAATGGGAAGAGTTGTCAGGGGGATGTTTGACTTCCTGGAGGAGCTCTTTAATCTGAAGTTTAAGAAGCAGGTGGATGCACAGCTGTGGTCCGATAAAGCAGAGGCCTATGAGGTTACAAGGGATGGTGTGGAGCTTGGGTGCCTTCTTTTAGACCTAGAGACCAGTGAGACTAAGAGAGGAGGAGCATGGGCAAACTCCTGGCAAAGGAGCTATCTGAAAGCCGACGGAACGAGGGAGGTGAGTATAGGTAAAGTGACCTGTAATTTCCCTATAAGCAGGGAGGGGGTGCCATCTCTCCTCTCTCAGGATAATGTTGTAACCCTCTTCCATGAGATGGGGCATGCCCTGCACAATATAACATCATCGGTGGATGAAGTTTCTGCAGCTGGATTTGCAGGAACTGAATGGGATGTTGTAGAGTATCCATCTCAGTGGTTCCAGGAGTTTGCAAATAACAAGGGGATACTGAAGAGATTTGCCAAGCACTATGAGACGGGAGAGGTTGTTCCAGATGAGCTCCTGGAAAGGATGTTTGAATCGCAAAAATTTGGTGAGGGGATGGCGATGAACAGGCAGATAGAGTTTGGTCTCTTTGATATGCTCATCCACGATACAACAGAAACAAGGGAGGAGGTTCAGGAGACCCTGGACACAGTAAGGAGTCTTGTGGCTCCCCTAAAAACCCCTGAGTACAATAAGTTTCAGAATCAGTTCAGTCACATCTTCGCCGGGGAATATGCCGCCGGCTATTACTCCTATAAGTGGGCAGAGGTGCTGTCGGCAGACAGCTACACCGAGATGACAAGGGAAGGGGAGGTAGACAGGAAGCTTGCCAATACCTTCTATGAAAAGATCCTCTCAAGGGGAGGTTCTAAGAATATGAAGGAGAGCTTTGTAGAGGTTCACAGAAGGGAGCCAGATGGAAGAGCTTTACTGAAGCTTGTGGGAATCCTTTAAAGGAAAGCTGTATGCGGTCTTTTAATATAAAGCAGTAGCAGAAAGAGATAAAAAGGACCTGAGATGGGGAGCTTTTAAGCTTCCTACCTCAGGTCCACTTTTATTTTTAGAGACGATGTGACTGTAAAGGGCAGAATGATTTACTTACAAATTATGCTAACTCAAGCTCTGCTTCTCTAGTTTCTGCATCATGGAACTCCCTCATCTCCTCTGGTGACCAGGAGCTGATATCAGCAAGCTCTGGGAACTGACTCCTGTCGAAGACAGGGTTCTTTCCAGCAGCCAACTGTGCCTTGTAGTCATAGAAGATCTTAAAAGCTATCTTGGAAAGGGGAAGGATAGCAACGATATTGATAAGGGCCATGACTCCCATGGTGAGATCGGCCAGATTCCACACCAGCGCACTCTGAGCAAGACCACCAAACAATACCATTCCAATACCAGCAAGCTTATAGAGGTTCTTGGAGTTTTTGGAATCCTTTATAAAGGTGACGCTGGACTCACCGTAGTAGAAGCAGCCGAAGATGGTACTGATGGCAAAGAGGAACATGGATACAGCAATGAAGATCTCACCAAATGACCCTACCTGCTGAGCCAGGGATGTCTGAACAAGCTGAACCCCTGAAAGCCCTTGGGTATAAAGGTCACCGCTGATCAGTACCATCACTGCAGTGGCTGAACAGATAACCAGTGTATCTATGAAAACTCCAAAGGTCTGCACCAATCCCTGCTTTGCAGGATGGGATACTGTGGCTGCAGCTGACGCGATAGAACCTCCACCCATACCAGCTTCATTGGAGAAGAGTCCTCTGGCAACCCCGCTGGAGATAGCTGCTCCCATACCTCCGCCTACAATTTGCTCTATACCAAAGGCATTTTTAAAGATTAAAGAGATTATTCCTGGAATAGCATCGAGGTTTGTAATAATGAGGAAGAGAGCCAGGAGGATGTAGATACCGGCCATAGCAGGAACCATCTTTTCTGTGATGGAAGCGATTCTCTTAGCTCCACCAAAGACAGCCCAGGCAACTATAACCATAACAATAAGAGTGGTAATTAATTTGTTGAAACCAAAAGCTTGTTGAAAGGACGCGCTGATTTCATGGGAGAGAACTGCGTTGAAGATTAGACCGTAGGCTGTGATACAGCAAAGGGCAAAGGCCACACCGAGCCCCTTCATCTTTAAGCCCTTCTCCATGTAGTAGCTTGGCCCCCCTTTGTATACTCCCTCGGAATCCTTTACCTTGTATACCTGGGAGAGAGTACTTTCCACAAAGGCTGACGTCGCTCCAAGGAGGGCAACCATCCACATCCAAAAGATAGCTCCCGGTCCTCCTGCAGCTATTGCTACTGCCACCCCTGCAATATTTCCTGCCCCAACTCTGGTAGCGGTACCAATACAAAAAGCCTGAAAGGATGAGATCCCATCACTGTCTGAGGAGCTGTCTCTCCTTCCTGATATTAAGATAATCATCTCCTTGATCATCCTGAACTGTAAAAATCCACTTTTAAGGGTGAAGTAGAATCCAGTCCCGAGGAGAGCCACAATAAGTACTGATCCCCACAATAATCCGTTCAATGTTCCAATTAAATTCATTAACATTCCAAAACCTCCAATTATCATAGTTTTTGACACATGAACCAATAGGAGGGTAGCCCGTTTTTGATGAGGAGTCAAAATAAATTTTGGTGCAACAGGGCTAAAAAAACAATACAAGTGAAATTCATAATTTTGAAATTTCCTACACTTAAATAAATCAGCTATGTCATAAAAATGGACAATGTTAATATAATATTTAATAAAAAGTGGATCAAAGGATTTTCAAGAAAAAATTAAGGGGCACCTTAAGGAGAGCAGTGTTAATTGTGGAAAAAACAACCTGAGAGCTCCCTCAGAATCACCTTATTTATTAGGAGTTTGGAAGAAAAAGCAGGGGGGATGGAAATAATACTTAAATTCCCTGAAAGCATTGACAAAAAGTGGGAATGGTGATAAACTATCTAAGTTACGCATGATAAGGGTCATCAGCAACCCTGAAATCAGCGATTTTTAATCTTTTGGAGGTGTTTTAATGTACGCAGTAATCAAAACTGGTGGTAAGCAGTACAAAGTTGCAGAAGGTGACGTGTTAAAAGTAGAGAAGCTAAATGCTGAAGTTGAGACGACAGTAGAATTAACAGAGGTTCTTCTAGTAGCAAACGGAGGAGACGTAAAAGTTGGAACTCCAGTAGTAGAAGGTGCTAAAGTTGTAGCTGAAGTACTTGCTCAAGGTAGAGGAAAGAAAGTTGTAAACTTCAAATACAAGCCAAAGACTGGATATCACAGAAAGAAAGGTCACAGACAATCTTTCACTGAGATCAAAATTACTTCAATCAACGCGTAGTCCTAATTAAATTATGACTAAAGTTGAAATCTTTAGAAAAAACAAAAGAGTAGTTCTGTATAGGGCTGCTGGTCACGCTGAATACGCCGATTATGGCGAGGATATAGTGTGTGCTGCGCTTTCAATGGCAATGCAGCTACCTCTTGGAGGAATGCAGGGTATTTTGAAAGTGATGCCTCTATTTGATATGAACTCGGACGGCTTCCTAGAAGTTGATATGAGAGAGATGGATTATAGGGGAAAAGAGAAGGAAATAGATACTTTGTTAGAAAGTATGGTTCTGATGATAAGGGAATTATCAAAGGAATATCCAAAACATATTAAGCTTGTAGAGAAGGAGGATATATAAAATGTTATTCAAGTTAAACATACAATTATTCGCGAAGAAAAAAGGTCAAGGTTCTGTTAAGAACGGAAGAGACTCAAACCCTAACTACCTTGGAGTTAAGAAGTACGATGGAGAGGCTGTAAAGGCTGGAAACATCATCGTTAGACAGAGAGGAAACAAGTTCCACGCTGGAACTAACATGGGTCAAGGTAAAGACCACACACTTTTCGCTCTAACTGACGGATTCGTTAAGTTCGAAAGACACGGAAAAGGAAAGAAGAAAGTTTCTATCCTTGCTGAGAGAGCATAGTAACTGCTTAGAAAACCTAGCCTGAGAAGGCTAGGTTTTTTT
>CAYSGC010000054.1:0-14908 GCA_964430145.1 uncultured Fusobacteriaceae bacterium
CGTTGCTTTTTAGTTTTCCTTTATCTTCTCATCACCTGGATATCACAAACCTCATATAAAATATCTTAGAGTGATAAAAAGGGGGAAGTTATGAAGAAGATATTAGTTAGTTTTATGGCAGTATTTTTAATCTTATCCAGTGGTGAAGTATATGCCAGGGGTAATGGAAACGGAAACGGAAATGGAAACGGAGGCGGCGGAGGAAGAGAAAGCTCCGGAAGAGATGATAACCGTGGGGGCGGAAACAGAGGGGGAAACTCCGACCGTGGAGGTAACAAAGAGGGATCCGGAAGATCCGACAAGGGAAAAGATAATAAAGGTAACTCTGGACAGAAGAAGACAGACGGGGAAGCAGGTAAGGTAAATAAGAGGGAGAATACAAAAAAGAAGGAAGCAGTTTCTCAGGAGAAAAGAGTAAAGACCGATCCTAAGCCGGGGAATCCAATGGAGAGGCCGAAGCCCAGCCACCCTGTAGAGAAGCCAAAACCAAGCAATCCAATAGAGAGACCAAAACCAAGTCATCCAGTGGAAAGGCCAAAACCAAGCAACCCCATAGAGGGACCCAAGCCCAGCCACCCAATAGAGAGGCCAAAACCAAGTCATCCAGTGGAGAGGCCGAAACCAACTCATCCAATAGAAAGACCAACACCGGAACATCCAATAGAAAAGCCTACGGAGGTGAAGGATGCTCACAAGAACTGGGGAAAGCTCAAGAGAGAGGAGTCCTTTGAGAGTAAGACCGAGGAGAAGGCCAGAAAGGAAGAGATTAAGGCTGAGAGAACTGTGAGAAGAAACTTCAGGATGTCTGGACTGGAGGGAGATGTGGACCAGGCAGTGAATGACTATGTTAACGGAAGGCTGACATCGGATGATCTTAGGAGGATGGGGGTTACTGAAAGGGGAGTGTGGCACTCGGAGAGGGCTGTGGATAAATATGAAAAATCCCTGGACAGGATAGGCTACGAGAGGCCAGATGAACCAGATTCGCCTAAGCCAGAGAATCCCATAGAGGGTCCCAGGCTGGAGCATCCAATAGAAAAACCAACACCGGAAAATCCAATAGAGAGACCAAAACCAGAAAATCCTATTTCTTAGGAGGAGGAGAATAGATGAAGAGGATATTTTTAATGATTTTTACAGTCCTTCTTTTAACTGGCTGCAGTGAAAGGGAGGAGAACAACTCCAAGGGGCAGTTCAGGAATGGAATTGTCTATATTATAAATGAGGATAAACCCTATACGGGAGTACTGGTGCACAAGTATGAGAATGGACAGGTAGCCAGTGAGATGTCCTATAGAAGGGGAGTTATCGACGGAGATTATGTTTTCTACTATGAAGACGGTCAGAAGCAGGAAGAGGGAAGATATAGAGACGGAAAGCTCATGGGAGAGGTGAAGGCATACTATAGAAACGGTCAGCTCAGTGAGAATATAAGCTATAGGGGAGGACAGCTGGACGGCAGGTATACCCTCTACCACAGCAATGGTGAGGTAGAAGCCAAGGGAAGGTATAGAAGAGGAGTGCTCCATGGTGAGGTAATCGGCTATGACCTGGAGGGAAAGGAAGTTTTCAGGAAGAAGTACAGAGATGGCAGGGAGGAGTAGCTGCTACTTTGAATTTAAATGAAGAAAAGGGTATTAAGATTAGTAGTGTCAGCTGACGTTTTCATGGCTGAGATTATTACCTATAATGAAGGTGTGAAGGAATAATAACTCAAATTTATGTGATAAACTATAAAACTTTAGAAAGTTTTATATCTTTAACCCTCTATTAGAGGAGCCTCTCAAGGCTCCTCTTTATTTTTTGAAGGCAGTGGAGGAAGGGATTTTATATAAGTAAACAATCTAAAAGTGTTGTTTGCGCAACAGTCTTTTTATGGAGAGGTGATACAATATTTAGGAGTAATTAAAATAAGGGGGATTGGATGAGATTTTTAGCAAAGTTTATAAGTAATAGAGTTCCTCATCCTGCTGTTAAAGTAATGGCAGACAGGCCTTTTATAATAACCCTATCTGGATTAACCCTTTCCCGTTATCTTCTAGGAATAGAGGAGGGGGTTATCTGCGGGATTACAGCCCTTATTCTCTATATGAGCAGTATAGAGATAGGCTGCAGCAGGGGACTTGCCCGGAGAAATGGAGGGATTATGGTGCTTTCTGTCATATCCGTATCGCTGGCTGCATTAAAGAATCCATATCTTCCGATACTCTCCCTTCTCTATGCATTTTTTCTGGTCTATACAGAGAGAGACGATTACTACAGGGGAGTCCCCATGTTTCTAACTCCCCTGGCAATTCACCTGCTAAGTATGGGAATCCCTCCAGAGAAGATTCCCGGAAGGCTATTCTCCATATTTGTGGGAGTAGTGATAGCTTTTATCTCCCAGAAGGTTCTGTGGCCTGTGGAGAAGAGAGAAGTTGTGAAGAAGGATACGGATAGAGCTATAAGGTTTAGATATGCCCTGAGGATGTCCCTGGGGGTAGGAGGAGGGCTTATGCTTGGAAGGTATATGGGAAGAAATCTGGAAGTATGGCTGGCCTATACATTTATAATCCTTCACCTCCCCATGGATGATGAGATACTTCCCAAGGTCATTAAGAGGGTGGAAGGAACTGTACTGGGAGGAGCACTCTACTTTTTACTGGCATACAGGATCGACTCCAAACCAATTATATACCTGTTGGCAGCAGGGACCCTCTATCTGGGATTTTTATTTATGCAGAGCTGCTACCTTACAGCAGTAACCTTTATAACCCTCAACTTCCTTCTATATTCAGCAGGGATGGCGCCCTTTGACTCTATCATAAAGGAGAGGATTCTCATGGCAATGGTAGGAGGGGGAATGGCAGTTGCAGTGAGTATCCTCCTTCCCATGAAGGAACCAGAGGAAAGGTGCACATAAAGAAAGGCTTGTATCCAAAGGGATACAAGCCTTTTATAGTTAATTATTTAATTGAGCAGAGAAAATCCTCAAGACTCATCTCTGAGGGAGTATTTTTAATGGTATTATCCTCCCTTATAAAGAAGATATCCCTGTTGTGGTGGATCTCCGCTATGGAGTTCTCCATAAGGTCTATATTGTAGGACGTATTTTTTGAGAGGAGTTCTTTTATTTTTGCAGGGCTAAAGTCCAGGACCGAACCACAGTTGACAGAAATATAGGGTTCCCCAAAGGTTATACTCTTAGTAATTTTTCCTTCGCTCGATATATAGTAATGTTTATTCAAAGTTCTACCTCCATTATCAATAAATTATAATAACATTATATGGGATGGGGTGGCAGCTTTCGACGTCATCTGACGTAAAATAATGGAAATAAAAAACCAGAGGATTATCCTCTGGTCCCGGTTCCATAAATGAAGCTACCAATAATAGTATTTTTTACTCGAACTCAGCTTCAATCTTTCCATTGTTCTCTACAGTATGAAACATAGCAGAGCAGTTTTCACAAGCATAGTAGTTAGAATCTCCAGTGGTAACAATATTTCCACAGTGTGGGCACTTAGCATTATTCATTAAAATCACTCCTTTTTCTTTAAATTAAGCTCTTTATTTACTCAGTTTATATCCTGAAATAACTCCTCTGTAAATAATAATTAAATTTTTATCTACCTTTTTTGTGGTACATATATGCTAAAATAAAGGTATTAAAAAAATAATGGACAAATTCACCCTTAAAATACTGGGCTAGATGAAGACACTTAAATCACAGTTAAAAAGATGAAGAAAAAAGTGAAAAAATGAATTTGTAGTTGAGAAAAAACGAACTAAAAAAATACAAAGTGAATGAAAATGAATAGATGTAGGAGGGAAAGAAAGTTGTTTTAAAAGGCAGGGGTAGATGCTATAATTAATAAAAAAAGACGGGAGTGGACAGTTGAATAAGATAGTTATAGCATTGAGTATATTTATAAATTCTATCCTTATATTTGCTCAGATAGAGGCAGGAGGAGTGGCCTACTATTCAGAGGATGAGGTAAGGGAGAGGGGAATAGAGGTAAGGGAGGAGAGCCTCCAAGCTGGGGAGCATACCCTGACCTTTGGTGAGGATAGTGTTGATTTAAACGGGTATCTTGTGGAATTTACCAAGGGAAGGATAGCTAGAGATGGGAGGGCCTACTACAATATCTACCTTGTGGAAGCCCTGGAAGGAATCTATGATCCAGAGGAGCCCAGGGAGGGAATAGTATCTCTGTCTCCTGGAATAACTGAGAAGGTGTTTGCTCTGGGACTGGGAGAAAACCTTAATGGAAGAACCATCTACTGTGTGTACCCAGAGGAGGCCAAAAAGGTAGCAGATGTGGGAAGTATGCTGGAGCCATCCTTTGAAAAGGTAATGGTAAGAAATCCAGGGATAGTTCTCATGGAAGCCCACTACAATGAGGGGTTTGTGGCCCAGCTAAAGAGGGTGGGAGTGGACTACAGGATATATGAAACGCCTAAAAACCTTGAGGAGATGTATGAGCACCTGATAGATCTTGGAAGGGCCCTCGGAGTAGAGGGAAGGGCAAGGATTCTTGCAGCTTCCCTGGAGAGCAGGGCAGCGGAGTATATGAACAGAGGAAGAGATCATACAAAGAGTCCTACAGTCTACTATGCCCTAGGCACAGGAAGAGCTGAGTACACAGCAGGAGGAGATACCTTTATAGGGGATCTTATCGTTCACAGTGGCGGAGTGAATATAGCCGGAGACAAGAAGGGATGGAACTACAGCTTAGAGGAGCTCATTGCCAAGGATCCAGAGTATATAATAGGAAGTAAGGTGGATATAGATAACCTGAGAAGGGAGAAGAAGTACTCCCTCCTGAGAGCTGTAAGGGAGGGGAAACTTATAGAGGTGGATACAGATATCTACAACCTTCCAGGGGTGAGGGCTGTAAATGTAGGGATCCCTACAATATACGAGGCAATATATGGAGAAAAGTAGAGGAAGAGCCTTCTTCAGCTTCTAGAGATAGGGGAAAGGAAGGTAATTATAGAGAAGATGATTTCCCTTAAATCATCTTCTTTTTTTATTTTAGAAATTATAGAATTATAGATTATTGCCATCGGTAAAACCTATTTAATAAGATTAGAAAGGGTGGAGGGTCACGCTCCTTTTTATAGAAAAAAATTACAGAAAAGTGATCTGGAATCAAACGTTAAAATTGCTAAGGAAACATTGAAAATACAGGGGTTGAGAGGAGTAAAAAAAGATAGATAAATGATTGACTTTGGGGGCTCTATATGATAAATTTATCTGTCTGTTTTGGACATATTAATTTAAGGAGCAATAAGATGTGAAATGAAATTTGATCTAGAAAGGGATTCGATAAACAGGCTTCTCTTTAACTTCTCCTTTCCTGCTGTGACGGGAATGCTTATAAGTGCCCTCTATGTAATAATAGACGGGATATTTATAGGAAAGGGAATGGGAGGAAGAGGACTTGCGGCAATTAACCTGGCTTATCCGGTGATAACTCTGGGAGTTGCTCTCAGCCTGATGTTTGGTGTTGGGGGAGCTACGGTAATATCTGTGTTGCAGGGAGAGGGAAGAAGGGATGAAGCCGGAAGGTATCTGACCCATATAATAGTGTTGAATATTCTTGCCTATGGAGTGATAACCACAGGGGTAGCATTCAACTACAGATATATAATCGAGCTGTTGGGAAGCAGTGAGGGACTCTTTGAGATGGTAAGGGACTACCTTTTAACGGGAGTGGCCTTTAATATATTCTTTATGCTTTCAGTATCTCTCAATGCAGTGGTGAGAAATGATAAGGCGCCTACCTATGCCATGTTTTCCATGGCTCTAGGTGCCGTTACAAATATATTTTTAGACTGGTTATTCATATTTCAGATGGATATGGGAATGAAGGGAGCAGCCCTTGCTACGGGAATAGCCCAGGGTGTATCCTTTATCTATCTGGCGGGGCACTTCTTCAGAAGGAAGTGCAGCATAAGGCCGGCTATAACCTCTATAAGGATAAGCTGCATCCTGCGTATTATGAATAATGGGTTTCCCTCCTTTATACTTGAGTTTGCAGTGGCAGTGGTAAGTATCTCATTTAACAATGTTCTCATGGATTATCTGGGAGAGATTGGGGTGTCGGCTTTCAGCATCATAGCCTATATCTTCTATATCTTCAGGATGATCTTCAGCGGCCTTGCCCAGGGGATTCAGCCTATAGTTAGCTATAACTTCGGGGCTAAGAAATGGGTAAGGGTGAAGGCAACCCTGATACAGGGGCATAAGATAGCCTTTATTACAGCTCTTATCATCATACTTGGAGTATACCTGAAGGGGGAATGGATGGTGGAGCTCTTCAATGGAGATGAGGAGCTTATAAAGATAGCCTCCAGAGGTCTTCTCCTCTACTCCAGTGCCATGATATTTCTAGGGGCAAATTTTATCAATATATCCTATCTTCAGTCTATGGAGAGGTCCCTTGTGGCCAACCTCCTCTCCCTTGTAAGAAGTATGGTATTTGTGGTAATAGGCCTTGTGAGTCTTCCCAAGCTAATAGGGGTGGATGGAATATGGCTATCCCTTCCCTTTGCAGATTTTATGACCTTTGGAATAGGGTGGGTAATCTCTAAGAGGAGTAAGTAGAAGAACCGGCGGTGCCGGTTCTTTTATTGTTATAAATGTTTTTTGAAATTACTTTCTTTATAATGACAGAGTGGATTTCAAATTGAAATAACAGAATTTCACTCTCCAAGGAGAGCGAGGTACTTTCTTACCATGATGTAAGAAAGTACCCAAAGAATTTAGATACTTTTGTCTTGATACAAAAGTATCCAAAAAATCAAGTCTTCCGGAATTATCTTTATAAGTTCGACGGATATTCCATTGCTCTCCTGGGCTCTCTACAGAGCCTGAACTTATGATGAAACTCAGAATTTTTTTAAAAATCTGAGAAATGAAAAATATACTCATAAATATCGTTATTTTACAGTTACGCAATGAAGCAGGTTATAGGTGTGATGCCTGACGATAGCCTGCAGACAACTACTACAACTTAAGATTCTTCAGTTGTAAAGATATATGGACTACTTAGGGCACCTTAATGACAAATAAGCTTTATTAAGTCCGACTTGCGCAATTGTTGTAATTGGTGGCAAGTGTTTAGAATACTTTATTTTAGAGCTCCTCCAGGAAGAGGAGCTGTTTTTTTACATTTTCAGTTAGCTCGGAAACATCCTTGGAAGCGAGCTCCAGGGTAAGGTATTCCCAGGGAACTCTATCTAGGATCTCTCTGATCTTGTGGCTTTCGAAGACGGAATGGGTATCTATATTCTTAATGTGCTCTCCCTCTATATGAAACTGATCCAGGCTGTCTGCTTCCTCCCATCTCCTCAGCTTATGGGAAAAATCTTGTCTGAGATAGGGACCGGGAGTAGAGGCATTGAGGTGGATTCCTCTGATATGGTTTGTAAGATCCTCCATGGATTCGAGCTTTTCCAGGACATAGTCAGCCCCCTCATCGAAGGTTGAGATATCCCTGCTGGTACAGATGAGGTGGGAGGTATCCAGAAGAAGTCCCTTATTTCTATAGTTTATGGAATCCAGGAGGTACCGGGTATCCTCATTGCATCTGAGATCCAGACCAGGCCAGAAGAGGTTTTCCAGAAGAAGGGCCGGTCCCTCCCCTGTAAAGACCTCATTTATTAGCTCCACAGCGGCTTCTATGACCTCCCGGGAGGTATAGTTGTGGGTGAAGGTGAAAATATCCCTCGGGTTCACATGGGAAACATGGAAGACCATATACTCCACTCCCAGTTTTTTAGCATTTTCAAACTCCTTTTTATAGTGATCTATTAAGAGCTCCCTTTCCATCCCCCCAAAGTATCTTTCTACCCTCTCAGAGGATCCGAAGTTTTCTATGAGGGCCTCCTTGTCCTCCCTCCAGAAGTCCAGCCATGTGGGAAAGTACATAAGGTGGAGTCCCCTTACTGGTGCTCCCTCTAAATATGAAGTTGGGTGGTAGGTACCTATCATAGTCTCGATACCGTCCAGTCCCAAGGCCTCAATATAGGAGGCAACATCCCCCCAGGAATGGTTGAAGTGCTCCATATTATCTTTATTTGGAAAAAAGCTCAGTAGTTTCATAGGTGTCTCCTTTATCCTGATACAGTTAATATTGTCTGTATATAGATTATCACAGAAATAAGGGCTATACCAATACTTATTATAAAGGGGATAGAGAGGTAGAATAAAATATTTAAATGGGTGGGGAGGGATGGGTGACAAAAATGAATTTGAAAGGAAGAGGGAGCTCTTGTATAATAGAGGAAATAACATATAGCGGGGGATGAAATATGCATAAAAAGATAATGGTGCAGGGGACGGGGTCTTCTGTGGGAAAGAGCCTTATTACAGCGGGGCTGTGCAGGATATTCTATAAGGACGGATATACCGTGGCTCCATATAAATCACAGAATATGGCTCTAAACTCCTTTGTGGATATAGACGGGTTGGAGATGGGAAGAGCCCAGGTGGTACAGGCTGAGATGGGAGGGACCCTTCCAAGGGCATATATGAACCCCATACTTATGAAGCCCAACAGCGACAACAACTCCCAGATAATCTTCATGGGAGTGGCCCATAAGAATATGGATGCCATGGAGTACTTCAGCAATACAAAGAAGCTGAGAGAGGTTGCCCTTGAGGGATACTCCAAGATAGAGGAGAACTACGATATAGGTGTGCTGGAGGGAGGGGGAAGCCCTGCAGAGATAAACCTGAGAAGTGTAGATGTGGTTAATATGGGGATGGCTGAGCTCATAGATGCTCCGGTAATCCTGGTGGCAGATATAGAAAAGGGAGGAGTTTTTGCCCAGATCTACGGAACCATCATGCTTCTGGATGAGAAGGACAGAGCAAGGATAAAGGGAGTAGTAATAAATAAGTTCAGGGGAGATGTAGAACTTTTAACCCCTGGTATAGAGATGATAGAGAAGAGGCTGGCTGATGAGGGGTATCCAATACCAGTAGTGGGGGTAATTCCCCATATAGAGGTAAAGATAGAGGAGGAGGATGTCCTTGCCAAGAAGCTCACCTCTAAAAAAACAAGGGATGAGATAACTATATCTGTTATTAGAACTCCGAAGATGTCTAACTACACAGACTTCGATGTATTTGACTTCTACGAGGGAGTGGCCCTGAACTATGTGGACAGTGCAGAGGACCTAGGAGATGAGGATATGATTATAATCCCTGGATCTAAAAACACTATCGGAGACCTTCTCTTTATGAAGGAGAGGGGAATAGCGGACAAGATAAGAGAGGAAGCAGGTAGGGGGAAGCTGATCTTCGGTATATGCGGAGGGCTGCAGATACTTGGGAAGAGGATAGAGGACCCTATGTGCGTGGAGAGTGTTCACGGGGGAGAGGATGCCCTGGGACTTCTGGATATAGTTACTGCAATGGGTGAGATAAAGTCTACCTACCAGGTGGAGAAAGATATCACAGAGTGTGAGGGTATCCTGGAGGGACTTTCTGGTATAAAGGTTAGGGGATATGAGATCCATCAGGGACAGAGTTCAGGGAAGGATAGAGCCTTCCTCAGCGGAGAGGAAAATGTGAGCTACTACAGAGACAATGTGATGGCTACCTACCTCCACGGGATATTTGATAACGGGGAGTTCACAAGGCATATCCTGAACTATCTGAGAAGAGGTAAGGGAGCAGCTGAAAGATCTGATATGGTTGATTATGAGGCAAGAAAGGCAGAGGAGTTTGACAAGTGGGAGAACCACCTGAGAGAACATCTGGATATAAAAAAGGTATATGAGATATTGAAGTAGAAAAAAAGGATGTGATCTCAGATCACATCCTTTTATATTAGAAGTTGTATTTGAATCCTATATAGTACTCTCTTTCAGTAGCAGGATAGTAGGATCTGCTGGTTCCTGTACCGTTATAGTCACCCACATAGTCATAGTACTTTTCATTGAATAGGTTATCGATTCCACCGTAGATCTTCAGACCATTCTTGAAGTCATAGGTGATCTTTGTATCCACAGTGATATAGTCGTTGACCTTTTCCCCGTCATTGGTGTAATCGCTGGATGCATAGGCTCTTCCATAGTAGTTACCAGTAAGGTTTAGAGTAAGCTCATCTGTAGCCTTATAATTAGCTCCAAGGCTTGCTACATATTTTGATACTCCAGGAATTTCATTCCCCTCGTATGGGCCGTCCTTCATTTCCGTATCCAGGTATGTAAATGTTTCGTTGATAGTAAGCTTTCCAAAGTACTGCTCAGCAAATAACTCTACTCCTATCTTCTCACTCTTTCCGTCTAAGTTTGTATTAGCTCCAGTTCCACCATTAGCTCCGCTATCATAGTAGATTTCATCCTCTGCTGTAAACTTAAAGATGCTGGCACTTACATAGGAGTTCCAGATAACATCCTTCACTCCAATCTCAAAGTACTCGTGAGTCTGCTCTTCTAGGTCGCTGTCAGCCAAAGCTAGCTCATCTGTATTTGGAGTTCTGAATCCCTTTGTATATGTTGCATAGATACTACCGGTATCTGAATAGAAGTAGTTAACTCCCAGATCAATGGCGTGGTTTCTAAGAGTGTCATCCTTATACTCCACAGGGTTACCCATCCAGTCAGTTTCTCCGTTGGCATCCAGGTCATACTTGGTCTTTTCATATCTGAATCCCTGGGTAAACTGAAAACTGTTCCAGTTATAGGTATTCATAGCAAATACAGCGTGGGACTCCTTTTCCAGATCCCTGTTTACCCTGCTACCGTAATAGTAGTTATTTTCAGACTTACCTCTGTAGTAGTCATATCCGAAGATGATGTTGGAGTCCTCTAAGTAAGTAAACTTTAATTTAGGTTTAATGCTCATCTCCTCTAAGTCATAGGCAGTTCTACTGTCAGTTCCCCACGAAGATTTACCATAACTGTCATAATCGGCCTCAGAGTAGTTTCCATCTATTGAGAAGTCGACACCATCTGTAAGTCTGTTTTTGTAGCTCAAAGTATATGAATCCCTCTTATAATCAGCTTTGTTATTAGGGAAATCGGTCTGCCGTCTGTCATCATTTACCTGGTCTCTTGTAAGGGAACCAGGCATCCCGTAATCTTCAGTGTAACGAGCAAATTTGAACCCTATGGAATCTGTATCGTTTATAAGGTATCTAAGAGCAGTTTCTATATTTTCAGTATCCTTATCTCCATTGTCTCTGTATCCATCGTAGTTGGAATCCTCATAGTTTAACTGGAGGAATAACTTATCGGTGATCATATCACCATATCCAGCTCCATAACGGAATCTGCCGTTATTTCCTACCTCGGAGTAGACAACTTTATTTCCTTCGTTGGAAGCATTTGTCTTGGTGATGATATTAACTATTCCACCAACAGCGCCGTCACCATAGAGTACTGCTCCTCCCCCTGGAATTACTTCGATCCTCTCGACATTTTCCACTGAGAGACCGCTAAGTCTGGCCCCTCCCATATCCACTGGATTCTGCTTGATACCATCTATAAGAATAAGAGTATTTGAGTGGTTAGCTTCCCCCTGACCTCTAAGGTCTATCTGAATTCCACCAAATTTTCTTGAAACTCTAACTCCAGGAACTCCCTCTAGGGCATCTCCTATATCCTTAGCACCCTTGCTTTCAATATCATCACTGGTAACGATGGATATATTCTTTGGTGTGTTACGTACATTGTTTTCAAAACCAGTAGTAGTGATAACACTCTCTTCCAGTCTCTGTGTTACCGTTCCCTCTTCGAAGAAAAACTCCTCCTCAGCTGCCATAGCAGTAAGGGAACATGCAATGAATGCTCCAATAAATAACTTCTTTTTCATAAAAAAACTCTCCCTATTAAACTTTGAGGAGAGAAGTAGTAAAATACAAAAAGTGAGTATCTTAAGACTTCCTTGTCCTCGCAAGTATCTTTTTAATCACCGTGGCAGGTCTCCTGGCTAACGTCATCCTACTAACACCCTTCCCGAGATTATCTCAGTGGTATTGTGCTTTCGTCGGTATTACAGTGGCGGGACCGCGAAGGTTTTTCACCTTACTTCCCTTTTAATTGATAAATCAAACCATGGGGTTATTAAATTTCAAGGAAATTGTAGCAAATAAAAGATGTGAAAGTCAATAGAAAATCTTCCAAAACTATCGGAAAAAATACACTTTGAAAAAAAACAGTAGAATGGTATAATTTGCAGATGAAGTAAAGGAAGCAAATTCAAGAAAATCTGGGAGAAAAAAGTGATAAGAGAACTGATAATATCATGTATAATACATTTAATGGTGGTAGCCTTTGTGATGAGGATGCCTCAGACCCCGCCACTGGAGATAGGGAGAGTGGGGGAGAGGATAGAGGTAAGGATGACCTCGTCCAAGGCAGGGACCCCTTCCGAGGCCAAGAAGGGCAGCGGGTCGGAGGATCAGAAGAAGAGAGTAGAAAAGAAGCCTGAGAAGAAGGTAGAGGAAAAAAGGGAAGAAAAAAAGGTAGAGAAGAAGGTTGAAAGGAAGCCTGTAGAGAAGCCGAAAAAGAAGGCTGAGAAAGTGGAGAAGAAGCTGGAGGAAAAAGTAGAGGAAAAGCCTGAGGTTGTAGCAGCTTCAGAAGCAGCGGAGGAGATAACCAAGGATGCCTCGGAAGAGGTTGCAGCAGATAATTTAACTGCTAAAGAAGAGAGTGAGGAGGCTGTAGAGGGTACAGGAAGTGAAGATCGCACAGCAGGAGCCTTAGACGGGAACGAACAACTGGATGAAGGGGTAATAAGACTTTCAGATGGAAGTTTGTATGTTAAGCACCAAGGAGTCAAGGGAACCACTTATGGCTTTGTATCAACCCCTCTCCCTGCTTATCCCAACGTAGCCAGGAGGCTTGGATTTAAAGAGGAAATAGTTATAAAGGTGTTGCTGCAATTTGATAGTAACGGAAACCTTGAAAAATATAAGTTTGTGGGAGAAAGGGATAAGTTTGGTTTCACCAACGAGGTTGAAAAAGTTCTAAAAAATTGGAAACTTACCCCTATAAGGTATAAGGGAGAACCTACAGGAATGGGGTTTTATAAGAGTTTTAAGTTTAGCATAGAGAACAGCTAAAAAGATGAAGGCAGCGCAGATTTAGTTGAAGCGAATTAAAATAGAAGTTAGGGGAGATACTATGGAAGTAGGTAAGTTAAAAGCATCGGATTTAAGAGAGCTAATATTCAATAATATAGAGGGAAGAAGGAAGGAGATCCTCACAGATCCAAAGATAGGGGGAGACTGTGCGGTTATGGATTTCGGAGAGAAGGTAGCCTATATCTCCAGCGATCCCATCACAGGAACGAGCGAGGAGCTGGGAAAGCTGGCTGTAAATATAAACTGTAATGATATAGCCACAGCCGGAGTGGAGCCAGTGGGGCTAATGCTAACTATTCTTGCTCCCGAGGGGACAACCAGGGAGGAGCTGGACAGGATAATGAGGGATGCCCAGGCAGAGTGTAAGAAGATAGGAGTATCTATAATAGGTGGACACACAGAGATCACAAGGGTGGTAAACCAGATCGTAGCTTCGGTAACTGCCATAGGCATAGGGGATAAAAAGGATTATAAGTCCAGAGAGGAAACTGCAGATGGTGATATCCTGGTTCTCACTAAGGGAGTGGGAATAGAGGGAACTGGAATAATAGCCTATGAAAGGGAGAAGGATATCTTGGAGAACCTGGGAGAGGACATCCTGGTTGAGGCCAAGGGGATGCTGGATAAGACCAGCGTAGTGAAGGAGGGCCTTGTGGCCTCCTCCTATGTAAAGGGAATGCACGATGTTACCGAGGGAGGCATCCTGGGAGCTGTATGGGAGATGAGTGAGTTCTACGGACTGGGTGCCGAGGTCTACAGGGAGAAGCTTGTAATCCACAGATCTACCAAGGCTCTCTGCGACCACTTTCAGATAGATCCCCTAAGACTTATCTCCAGTGGTTCCATGCTTCTGGTTGTCTCTCCAGAGAACTATGAGGTCCTCGGGGAGAAGCTGTCCTCTGAGGGGATAGAGTGGAGCAATATAGGAAGATTGACAGAGGAGAAAAGCAAGGTTATGATCTCTGGCTGCTTTATAGAGGAGATAGGTGAACCTGAAAGCGATGAGCTTTACAAGGTTGTTTAGATAAAATTATGTTAGGTCCCCCTGGGAAAGCAGGGGGATTTTTTTGTATAAAAAAGGAAATTACTTGCTATAGGGAGGTGCCCCAAAATTTGAGAGGTTGTGTTTTTGTTGCCTTTCCTTTCTGGTCATTCAAGATTTTTTTTAAGTGTTAACCTTAAAAGTTATGATTATAATTTAAATATTTAATTCCTCACCTATCCAGCTGATGTGGTTTTGTGCGGCAAATCAGATATTAGACCGTTATACCTCATAAGTTTCCAAGCAAGATGAGGACTGTAGCTAAGGACGGGCATTAAAAGTGGCTCCCATGAAACATTGGAAGGAAGGAATATTTTCTTTTTTTTATTTTCTTTGTAACAAAAGAAATGAAAAAAATTAACAATCTTATAAAAAGTTAATAAACTTTTGAAAAAATATATAAATTTTTAATAATAAATTTTTGTAATTTTTATCAAAAAAAAGGTTATGTAGGGAGTACACTAAAATCCTTCAAAGGTCAATAATTACAAGGCAATAAAGATACTTTTTTCACTATAGTTTACTTTGTTAACTGTTTTAAAAACTGTATTTTCCAACAATATGTCAATATTTTTGGTGTAAACAGAGTATTGACAGTTTGTAGAAAAGGGGGTAATCAAATAATAGTTTCACAAACTATTTTGCGATTTTTTGTGGAGTGTAATTTTTAGAAACAAATGAAAATAAGTATTAAGCATTTATAATGATTATTTTTACGATTGAAGGATGCAGAACACTAGATACCTTCTTACAACAAACTCTGAGTTTTATTATTAAT
>CAYSGC010000055.1:0-14860 GCA_964430145.1 uncultured Fusobacteriaceae bacterium
TATCCTCAGCAAAGTGGCAGGCCACAGAGTGCCCCTCCTTTAATTCTCTGAAGGTTGGCTCCTCATTGCTGCAGAGATCCTTAGCATATTTACACCTTGTTCTAAACCTGCATCCACTTGGGGGATTTAGAGGACTGGGTACATCTCCCTCCAATATCTCCCTCTCTATGCTGGCATTTATATCTGGGTCTGGTATAGGTATAGATGTTAACAGTGCCTGGGTATATGGATGCATAGGAGTATCGTGCAGCTCATCACTTGAAGCCAGCTCCACCATCTTCCCCAGATACATCACCCCTATCCTGTCGGATATGTGCTTCACCATAGAAAGGTCGTGAGCTATAAAGAGATAGGTCAGTCCAAACTCTTTTTGAAGGTCCTCAAGCATATTTATTACCTGAGCCTGAATGGATACATCCAGGGCCGAGATAGGCTCATCACATATTATGAACTCAGGCTTAACCGCCAGGGCCCTTGCTATTCCTATTCTCTGCCTCTGACCTCCGCTGAACTCATGGGGATATCTTCCTGCATGGTCCTTGGAAAGCCCTACCCTCTCAAGAAGCTCATATATCCTTGCCTGCCTCTCATCTCCCTTGGCCAGCCCATGGATATCCAGGGGCTCTCCTATTATATCTCCCACAGTCATCCTTGTATTCAGGGATGCATAGGGATCCTGGAAGATCATCTGCATCTCCTTTCTAAAGGATCCCAGCTCCTTTTCCTTTAGTTTACTTACATTTCTCCCCTTGAATATAACTTCTCCACCAGTTACATCGTAGAGTCTAATGAGGGTTCTTCCAGTTGTAGACTTGCCGCATCCCGACTCCCCCACCAGACCAAAGGTTTCACCCTTTTTTATCTGAAAGCTAACATTGTCCACCGCTTTTACATCCTGTCTGTCTCCTCCGAAAAATCCCTTTTTTAAGTGGAAGTATTTCTTTAGTTCCTTTACCTCTAAAATTACTTCAGCCTTCTCCTCTAGCATACCTCTCCCCCTTTATCCCGTCACTTTAGGTGCCTCTTCATCCATGAGCCAGCACATAGCTCTGTGCCCCTCCCTTGCAGAGTAATAGGGCGGTTGTTCCTCCAAGCAGATATTCATTGTGTGTTCACATCTGGCTGCAAATGGGCACCCCTTTGGGGGATGCAGAAGGTCTGGTGGAGTTCCGTCGATGGGAACCAGTCTTTCCTTTACCTCCAGGTTGGGTACCGATTTTAGAAGCCCAACTGTATATGGATGCTTGGGATTATAGAAGATGTCCTTTACATCTCCCTCCTCCATAATAAGTCCTCCATACATTACTATTACCCTGGAGCAGACATCTGCCACTACACCCAGGTCGTGGGTAATAAGGATTATAGAGGTATTTATCTTCTCCTTTAGATCCTTCATTAGTTTCAGTATCTGCGCCTGGATAGTTACATCCAGCGCTGTTGTAGGTTCGTCTGCTATAAGAAGGTCCGGTTCGCAGGCTAGAGCTATGGCTATCATGGCTCTCTGTCTCATCCCACCACTGAACTCGTGGGGATAGTTGTCTATCCTGCTCTCTGGAGCAGGTATTCCTACCATCTTAAGCATCTCAATTGCTCTTGCTCTTGCTTCCTTCCTGCTTAACTTCTGATGCTTTCTTATTACCTCAATTATCTGATCCCCTACAGTATATACTGGGTTCAGGGATGTCATGGGGTCCTGAAATATCATGGCGATCTCATTTCCCCTTATATCCATCATCTGTCTTACATTTTTGTTCAGAAGATTTTCACCCTTGAAGTGAACCTCTCCCTCCTTTACCTTTCCTGGATGCTGAAGGAGACCCATAATAGACATGGAACTTACACTCTTTCCGCTTCCCGATTCACCCACTATCCCCAGAGCTTCCCCTCTGTCCAGGTGATAGTCGATTCCCCTCACCGCCTGTACCTCTCCCAGGTGAGTATAAAATGAAGTTTTTAATGTTTTTAACTCAAGTAATCTTTCAGCCAAAATAAGCACCCCTCTTTATTTACGTAGTCTCGGATCCAGAGCGTCACGCAGTCCGTCACCTAAGAAGTTAAATGCAAGCATTGTAATACTAATTGCCATTGCTGGAAATAAAAGCTGGTATGGATAGGTTCTCAGTCCTCCAAGGGCATCACTTGCCAAAGTTCCCCAGGAAGCCTGCGGAGCTGATACCCCAAGACCTATAAAACTTAAAAATGATTCTGTAAATATAGCACTTGGAATCATCATAGTAAGAGATACAATGATTGGTCCCATTGCATTTGGAATTATGTGTCTCATTATAATCCTACGGCTGCTGGCTCCTATGGTCTTTGCAGCCAGAACATATTCATGCTCCTTTATAGACAGGGACTGCCCCCTTACTATTCTGGCCATCCTTACCCAGAAGGTGAGACCCATAGCCAGGATTATAGTCTTCAGCCCAGGCTCTATTATTACCATAAGAAGTATCACATAGAGAAGCAGCGGTATAGTACTGATAAGGTCTATCAGCCTCATCATTATTGTATCCACTCTTCCTCCCATGTATCCTGAAACACCCCCGTAGATTACCCCTACAAAGAAGTTTACTATTGTAGCCATAAGTGCTACAAGAAGGGAGATCCTTGCCCCGTAGAGCACCCTTATAAACATATCCCTTCCGTGGGCATCTGTACCAAAGATATTTGTTTTATTCCACACCTTTTTATATGCTTCTGTTGCCTTGCCGTCTACAAACACTTCAAACCTTTTAAGCTCTGGATTTTTCTTCAGTTTCTTTACGTTGCTGAAGTCCAGAACCACTTCCTTGCCGTCTATCTCGTAGATTCTCTGGCCCTTGGCAAGGTCCGTCCTTACAGGATCCAGTAGCTCCTGCAGTTCCCCCTTCTCACTTACCAGTATCGCCTTATACTCTGCATGGATATAGAGGTAATCGGAGTCTGTCACCTTATATATCTCCATCCTTGGCGGAATATTTCCAAAATCCAGGTTCTGATCCTCATAGCTAAACTTTGAAAACATCGGTCCAAATACTGCTGTCATGAAGATGAGTATTATTGTAACTAGCCCCAACATAGATAGTTTATTGTGTTTCAACCTACGCCATGCATCCTCCCAATATGTCAGGCTCCTTCTCATTACCTTGTCCTTTTCCAGAGCCTCCTTAGGTGCCTTCTCCCACTTGTTTACCATAGTCTCCCCCTAATCTTTTAGTTTAATCCTTGGATCTATTAAGCCATAGATGATATCCACCAGGAACACCATTATGATGTAGAAAGCTGCATAGAATACCGTTACCCCAATTATTACAGTGTAGTCTCTGTTACCAACACTCTCTACAAAGTACTTTCCCATTCCAGGTATTGCAAATATCTTCTCAATTACAAAGGATCCAGTAAGTATACTTGCTATCATAGGTCCAACATAGGTCACCACTGGAATCAGGGCATTTTTCAGAGCGTGCTTTCCTATCACTACAAACTCCGATATTCCCTTTGCCCTTGCTGTTCTTATGTAGTCCTGCTGAAGAACCTCCAGCATACTAGACCTTGTGAGTCTTGCTACAAAGGCCAGTGAGAATCCTCCCAGAGCAAGAACAGGTCCTATATAGTGCTTCCATGTCTTCAGTCCAAAGGCAGGGAGCAGCCCGTACTTTGCACTGAATATGTAGATTATTAAGGTGGCCACCACAAAGCTTGGAATGGTTACTCCAAGGGTTGCTATAAAGGTCACAATATAATCTTGCCACTTGTTTCTTTTAAGAGCCGAGATCATCCCGAGGGGTATCCCCACAACAAGTACAAGAATAACAGCAGCCCCTCCGATCTTAGCCGATGCCGGCAGTCCCTCCAGTATCAGATCTGTTACATCCAGTCCCACCTTCTGAAAGGATGGACCAAAATCAAAGGTAAAAACCCCCTTCATATAGTCCAGATACTGCATATAGAGCGGCTGATCCAGTTTAAACTTAGCCTCTAGCGCTGCTATTACTGCAGGCGGCAGTGGCTTCTCCCTTGTAAAGGGTCCTCCTGGTATGGCATGCATCAGGAAAAACGTCGCTGTAACTACCAGGTACAGAGTAACAAACATCTGAATAAACCTCTTGATTATAAACTTCCCCATCTTCCCTCCCCTTCCCCTTCCCAATGAAAGAGGAAATATATTTTAAATAAATTAAAGCTGCTTTTTTCATTTGTTTTTTGCATATTTGTTATTAACTTTAATACCCCTATTTCCTTGTTTTTTAAATTAATTTTTTTTAATCCCTCTTTAAAAAACCAAAAGCACCCAATGTCTATACGCTCTATAAAAATCCAAAAAGTTCACATATAAAATATAAAAGTTCTATAAAAACCCAATAATAATTTTAAAATCTTTTTTATATTTGTTTAATTTTTTTTCTGATTTTAAGGATTTTTTATAGGTGTCATTAGTTTCTTCTTCTTCAATATTCCCCCATCATGTTCATATTTCAATCTTTTCTAAACAAAAAAAGAGACCACTTTAATTGCTAAAGTAGTCTCTTTTATTTAAATTTTAGTCCATCATTCCCTCAATAAGGTGGCAGGCAACAAAGTGGTCCTCAGCTATCTCAAGAAGCCTAGGATCTCCGTGTCCGCACTCTGGTGTTGCATAGGTACATCTCTTGGCAAACCTGCACCCTGGCTCAGGGTTGATAGGAGATGTGATCTCTCCCTCAAGCCTTACTCTCTCCATCTTGTGGGAGAGGCTAGCTACTGGTATAGCCGACAGAAGCGCCTTTGTATATGGATGGCTTGGATTTTTAAACAACTTGCTTGCAGGTGCCTTCTCAACTAGCTGTCCCAGATACATAACAGCAATATCATCTGAGAAGTGCTTTACTACAGACAGGTCGTGGGTAATAAAGATATAAGTTAATCCCAGCTTCTCCTGAAGGTCCTGCATCAGATTTAGCACCTGTGCCTGGATAGATACGTCCAGAGCTGAAACAGGCTCATCACAAACGATAAACTTAGGATTCAGAGCAAGAGCTCTTGCGATTCCGATTCTCTGTCTTCTTCCACCGTCAAGCTCGTGGGGATAGGTGTTAACCAGTCTCTGACTCAGTCCAACTGTATCCATAAGCTCCCTTACCCTTGCTGCGATCTCATCCTTATTCTTACATATCTTGTGAATAATAAGGGGTTCCCCGATGATCTCACTTACAGTCATTCTAGGGTTTAGGGATGCAAATGGATCCTGGAATATGATCTGCATCTCCTCTCTAAGCCTTCTCATTTCCTCCTTGGAGAAGTCCCTTATGTTCTTCCCCTCAAAGATTATCTCTCCCTCGGTAGCCTCAAGAAGCCTCAGGATAACCCTTCCAGTTGTGGATTTTCCACATCCAGATTCCCCTACCACTCCTAGAGTCTTACCTCTCTCTATACTGAAGTTTACACCGTCTACAGCGTGAAGTAGTCCCTTTGGTGTACTAAAGTGCTTCTTTAGGTTTCTTACCTCTAATATCTTATCTGCCATCTACACTACCTCCTTCTGTCCTGTAAGAGCTGGTACATTTATAAGCCCCTCATATGCCAGACATCTTACTCTGTGTCCATTGTTTAACACAGTAGTCTTAGGTTCCCTCTCCTTGCATAGTCCCTGTGCATGTGGACATCTAGGGTGGAACTTACATCCTGTAGGTAGGTTGGTAGGGTCAGGCATAAGACCCTTTATAGGATTTAGTCTGTCTGTATCCTCATCTAGATTTGGTATCGATCCAAATAGCCCGTGGGTATATGGATGGCTTGTTCTTTCATAGATATCCTCAAGGCTACCTGCCTCAACGATCTCTCCAGCGTACATAATAGCAACCTTGTCACAGACCTGTGCCACTACTCCAAGGTCGTGGGTAATCATTACCATTGCTGTCTTGAACTTTTCCTTAAGATCATTCATAAGGTCCAGTACCTGTGCCTGAATAGTTACATCCAGTGCCGTAGTAGGCTCATCTGCAATAAGTAGTCTTGGGTTACATGCAAGAGAGATTGCAATTATTACTCTCTGCTTCATTCCCCCAGAGAACTGGTGAGGATAGTCCTGTACCCTTGGACCAGGTATTCCAACAAGCTCCAGCATCTCCTTGGCCTTTTCCCAGGCCTGAGCTCTTGTTACATTCTGGTGCAGCTCTATTACCTCAGCAATCTGCTCCCCTACAGTCATTACAGGGTTTAGAGATGTCATAGGATCCTGGAAGATCATAGATATAAGGTTTCCTCTAATGGCTCTCATATCCGCTTCCGATTCCTGAAGAAGGTTTCTTCCCTCAAATATTATCTCTCCGTTTACTACCCTTCCTGGAGGATTTGGTACTAGTCTCATAATTCCTAGAGCGGTAGTAGTCTTTCCTGCTCCCGTCTCCCCTACAAGACCAAGAGTTTCTCCCTCTCTTAGATCAAAGTCTATTCCATTTACAGCATTCACCACTCCATCTTCAGTAGTGTAGTTTATAGTAAGGTTTTTTATATCAAGTAGTTTATCACTCATTTTCTCCCCCTCAATTCACTATTGTTTTAATCTTGGATCTAGAGCATCTCTAAGACCGTCACCTAGCAGGTTAAGTGCTAAAATAGTTATCATTATTGCAAGCCCTGGGAATGTTGTTACATGCCATGCATATCTAAGGTATTGTCTTCCTCCAGACAGCATAGATCCCCACTCAGGTGCGGGTGGCTGGATTCCCATTCCGATGAAGCTAAGACCTGCTGTAGAAAGGATTGCTCCTGCTACTCCCAGTGTACCCTGTACAATTACAGGTGCCAGTGAGTTAGGAATTATATGTCTTAAAATTATTCTTCCATCACTTGCCCCTATAGCTCTCGCTGCCTCTATAAATTCCTGATCTTTTATGGTAAGTACAGAAGATCTCACGATTCTTGCGTAGCTTGGTACCGATGATACACTTATGGCAAGCATCAGGTTTGTAAGGCTTGGTCCCAGTGCTGATACAATAGCGATTGCCAGTAGTATACTTGGTACTGCAAGGAAGATATCCATAATTCTCATAATTACGTTATCCAGCTTACCCCCATAGTACCCAGCTATGGAACCTAAACTTCCACCAATTACTACAGCGATTCCCACTGCAAGTATACCTACCTTTAGGGATACTCTTGCCCCGTGAACCATTCTGGCAAAGATATCTCTTCCAAACTCATCTGTTCCCAGCCAGTATTTAGCACTTGGTCCCTGAAGTCTGTCTCCCAAGTTCTGCTTGATTACCACACTGTCATAATCTGCTATAAAGTCTGCAAATATTGCTGCAAGTACTATTACAGATATAATTCCCAGTCCAAACATTGCCATCTTATTTTTCTTAAGTCTTCTCCAGATCTCTGCCCATTGGCTTCTCTTTTTATTTTCATTTCCAACAGCCTTTGCTGTACTTTTACTCTTCATTGCTACGGCCTCCGACATAATTTAGTCCCCTCCCTACTTGTATTGTGACTTAATTCTAGGATCTACAAAGGCATAGAGAATATCTACCAGTAGATTTACCACACTGAACGCAGCTGCTAGGAACACTACTGCCGCTAGAACAGTTGGTGTATCTTTTTGTCTTATAGCCTCTACCATCAGTCTTCCTACTCCTGGCCACGAGTAAACTGTCTCAGTTAGAACAGCTCCACCAAGAAGGTAACCAAACTGAAGTCCAACTACTGTAATTACAGGAATAAGAGCATTTTTAAGAGCGTGCTTGTTTATTACCTTCTTCTCTCCAAGTCCCTTAGCTCTTGCTGTTCTTATGTAGTCCTGTCTGATTACTTCAAGCATAGATGAACGTGTCATCCTTGTTATAATAGCTGCCGCACCTGTCCCCAGTGTAATAGCCGGCAGAATAATACTTTTTATGCCGTTGAATCCTCCTGAAGGAAGTACTCCAAGTCCTACGGCGAAAGTAAGAATAAGCATTAATCCAAGCCAGAAGTTAGGCATAGATACCCCTAATAGAGCTAAAATCATACTTGTACTGTCAAGCAGTGAATACTGCTTAGTAGCTGAGATAATTCCAACAGGTATTCCAATAAGTACTGCTATTATTACTCCCACTACTGCTAATATAAGTGTATTTGGAAATCTTGCAAATATCTCTCCAAATACCTCTCTTCCAGAAGTATACGATCTTCCAAAGTCTCCAGTAATACCCTTACCTACAAAACGTGCATATTGTAGGAAAAAGTTATCGTTAAGACCCATCTCCTCTCTAAGTGCTGCTATCGCTGCCTTTGGTGCGTTCTCACCTAGGATTAGCTGAGCCGGGTCTCCTGGAGTGAAAGACATTATTGTAAAAACAAGAAAAGATACACCGAGCAGTACTGGAACCAATAAAAGCAATCTTTTCAAAATATATTTATGCATATTCTCCTCCCTCTCTTTATAAAGTATCCCCTCTAGTTAAAGAGGGGATATCAGATTATTTTTTAAAACTTACTCCATAGATCTTGTGGTGTCCAGCTGGGTGAAGGTGGAATCCTTCTACGTTGTTCTGCATTCCAGCATTGTGTGTCTGATAGTAAAGTGTTCTTACAGGAAGCTCCTGCTGAAGAATAACCTGGATCTCACCGTATAGTGCTCTTCTAGCTTCAGGATCTGTAGAAGATTTAGCCTGGTCTAGAAGCTCGTCTACCTTAGGGTTAGAGTAGAAAGATCTGTTTCCTGCTCCACCTTGAGTTGTTGAGTGGAATAATGCGTATAGACCGTAGTCTGCATCTCCAGTTACAGTTACCCATCCAAGGATGAACATGTCGTGATCTCCTCTTGAAGTTCCATCTAGATACGCTCCCCATTCAACGATCTCGATAGACATATCAATTCCAATCTCCTTAAGCTGAGCCTGAACGATCTGACAGATCTGTACTCTTACAGGGTTGTCATTTGTCCAGATGCTTGTCTTAAATCCATTTGGATATCCAGCTTCAGCAAGTAGCTGCTTAGCAAGCTCTACATCATACTCAGGTGCCTTTACATCTGGGTTGTGACCAAATACTTTAGGACCGATAGGAGAGTTTGCAGGGCTTCCTGCTCCCATAAGTACCGCTTCAATTATATCATCAACCTTGATTGCGTGGCTGATTGCTTCTCTTACCTTTGCGTTTTGGAATACTTCCTTCTTCATGTTGAATCCAATGTATGCCATAGATAGAGATGGCTCTTCAGTTAGCGTTAGGTCAGGGTTGTCAATTATTGCTCCCTTGTCGATTGGCTCGATGTCGTAAGCAATGTCCACTTCCTTAGTCTCAAGACCGATAGTTCTGTTAGTTCCCTCAGTGATGTTTCTGAAGATTACATTTTTGATCTCAGGTGCTCCTCTGAAGTAGTCGTCGTTAGCTTTAAGTACTACCTTATCACCAGCATCCCACTTAACAAATGCATATGGTCCAGTTCCCACAGGAGTCTGTCCATAGTTATCTCCCATTTCAGTTACAGCTTTTTCACTTAAGATTGAAGCTGCTGTGTGTGAAAGGTGGTTAAGAAGTGCTCCAAATGGCTGCTTAGTAGTAACCTTTACAGTATAGTCATCTACAACCTCTACGCTGTCCACAGCCTGAATGATGTGGTGTACAGTAGGTGATGATAACATTCTGTCGATGGTAAACTTAACGTCCGATGCCTTAAGCTCCTCTCCATTGTGGAACTTAACTCCCTCTCTTAATTTGAAGATAGTTGTCAGGTCATCTGGCTGCTCCCAAGATTCAGCAAGACCTGGTACTATATTCATGTCTAGATCAGCCTCTACCAGTCTGTCGTATATCTGTGCAGATACTCTTGAAGACGGCTGGTCATTTGTAGCGTGCGGATCAAGTGACTTTGCATCTGCTCCCTGTCCCACCACTAGAGTGTCCTTTACAGGTGCAGCTTCCCCTCCATCTTTAGAACCGCCACCACAGGCTGCAAGCAACATAATGGCTACTAGAGATAGAAGTAATACTCTCATTTTTTGAAACATAGTTTCTCCCCCTTATATATTTAGTTTTGTTTAACAGCATTTTGTTTGTTTTTCGGTAATAGGATATTACCTCATTTTTATCCTTTGTCAATGGTTCTCTTAAAAAAAAGATTAAAATAATGAATAATTTTTCAAAATTTTGTACCTTCTTTTTGGTAGTCTTTTCACAAAAATTAAGTACAAATATAGTATACCCCTGATTTTTACAAAGTCAAAATTTATTATAAATTTTTTCTGAAAAATAAATAATTTTTTCCCTTCTTTTAATCATTTTTAAATAATTGATATATGATATATCAGGGGAAAACTCACCCCTTCCATCATTATTTTGAACAAGTGTGCTAAAAAAAGCATACTTATTCTCTATTAACATAAGTTTTATTAAAAAACATTTATCTCGTTTATGGAATAAAAGGATTTCCTTACTTTTTTCGAAGATTTTTTAGGAGGTGATAAGATGAAAATTTTTTTTATAATATATTTTTTTACTCCCCTCTGTACTTTGGGGAATACATACAGCGTGGCAGGAACAGATAGAAGAGAAAATATGAAGTTCCTTATGGAGGAAGCTGGAGTTGGGGTGTTTCAGATAGATCTTCCCTGGAGGGATTATCATATGGAAGCTGTTATATCCGAGAATGGGGTTGAGAACACCTTTGCAGGCCTGGAGGAGCTGAACAAAGCACTGGAGGAGATCAGGGAAATCCGTGGAAGGGTTATTATCCAGCTCTCCATACACTATATTCCCCAGTGGTTTCTGGACAACCACAAAGACAAGCTCCTGAGAAACTACAGGGGAAGTTTCGAGATACAGTCGGAGGATCTGGATAAGCACCTTATTCCCTCTCCCTACTCGAATCTGGTTAAATATGAGATTATAGGAGCCTGGTATGACTATATGGGAAGACACCTCAAGGAAAACTATGACGATATCATCGAATATATCAACCCCGGAATACTGGAGGAGGGGCAGATGTCCTATCCCTGGTCTGGCTATGACGGGGAGGAACTGGTTTTCTGGGCATTTGACAGAGGCGCTTTGGAGGGCTACCGCGCATACCTGGAGAGGATATTTTCAATGAATGCAGAGGATACAGGAAGAACTCCTGAGAAGCTGAAAAGGATCAATAAAGAATATGGGACCCACTTCCTTGAATGGAGCGAGGTGAGGCCTCCCCAGACCTTCCATGAGGTAGGCTACTACAACTTAGATGACAGAGGCAAATCTGACTACCTCATGGACTTTATGGAGTTTTATGCTGAGGGGCCCCTTTCAGCGGCCAAGCTGTACAGTGATATCCTTCTGCAGTACTTCCCCAGGGAAAAATTAGTCATCAAGATCCCCCACTGGCACAGAGGGGGACAGAATAAAAGAACCTTTGCCGAGGGAAGATTTATAAACTACTATATGCAGGATCTCAGGAATCACTACGGAGCCCTCATCTTTCTTCCTGTACAGGACCTGGATTACCTCACGAGATATATTAAGGAAGCTAAAAGTATGGGATATAAGGTTCTTCTGGAGCCTACCATCAAGGTGGGCGACTGGAGGGAGGTGGAGAGGGTGCTTGAGCTTGTGGAGGTAGACGGAATCAATGCTGTAAATACAGAGGATTTTATGGGTAATAAGGGTAGCAATTACAGAAGGGCATACAGGGAGTGGATCAACAGGATGGAGGAGAGTTCCCACGTCCAAAGAAAAGAAAGTCTCCCCTATTAGAATCAAAAAATTAAAAAGTCCCCTTAGGGGACTTTTATTTTTTTATATTCTGAATAAAATGTACCACAGGATTAGCCAGAAGTTTATCTACATAGGCTTTCTTTCCTGCTTTATTAAATATTTCACCGTAACTTGGATAGGGATGGATTACTCCTGCAAGCTTATCCAGGGTCACTCCGTTAACCTTCATTGCCTGAACCTCTGAGATGAGCTCTCCTGCCCTGTCTGCAAGTATCTGGCACCCCAGGATATGCTTCTTAGAGTCACATATTATCTTAACCTCAAAGATATCCCCTGCCTTGGTCTTGGCCCTGTCCAGATCCTCTGCTGTATACCTGTATACCTTAATATCACTATGCTCCCTTCTGGCAATTTCCTCATCTATCCCTGCACTGGCAAGCTCTGGTTCAGTGAATGTACACCAGGTTACATGGGTATAGTCCACGGATTTTTTCAGGGGAGTCAGAGCATTCTGAACAGCCATTATCCCCTGGTAGTTTGCCATATGGGAGAACTGGTATGGTCCTGCTACATCTCCCACAGCATATACCTTACTATTGGTTGTCTGAAGGTGTTTGTCCACAACTATTCCCTTGGGAGTGTACTCTATTCCTGCTTCTTCGAGGTTTAACCCCTCTACATTGGCCTTCCTTCCCACAGCCACCAATATAGAGTCCCCTGTGATGACTCCCGGTTCTCCGTCCTTCTCAGTGGTAAGTCTTATCTTTGGTGACAGATCTTCCGCCTTCACAGCCTTGGTCCCTATATGGAGGTTTACTCCCTCCTCTACTAGCCTCTCCCTCAGTATAGTTGCCAGCTCCTGATCCTCCCTGAAGAGGATATTTTCCATCATCTCTACCAGGTGTACCTCTACTCCCAGCCTGTTTAGAGCCTGGGCCAGCTCCACTCCTATAGCCCCTCCCCCCAGGATTATCATGGACTTAGGCAGCTCCTCCAGGGTAAAGAGGTTCTCATTGGTGAGATAGGGCACCCTATCCAGCCCCTCAATAGTTGGTATAAGGGGACTGGAACCTGTAGCCAGGACTATGCTTTTCCCTGTAAATGTATTCTCCCCTACCTTCAGGGTATTTTTATCCACAAACTTTGCCTCACCCTGGATATAGTTTATCCCCTGCTCCTCCAGAACCTCTGGTGTTTCATGGGCATATACCCTGGCCACTACATCCCTTACACCCTCAAGAGCCTTCCTTGTATCTGGGATAAAGTCAGCATATTTTCTCGCACAGTGTACTTCCCTTGCTATATTTATAAGTCCCTTACTGGGAACACATCCCGACCAGGTACACTCACCTCCGGGCTTATCCTTCTCTATAAGCAGCACCGATTTTCCAAATCCTCTGGCAGATATTGAAGCCGTGAGACCTCCTGCACCTGCTCCTACTACAATTAAGTCATAGTTAAAATCCATAGCTCCCCTCCTGAGGTAGTTTTTTAGGAGTGGATTTCAAGAAAATTCACTTTCCTCCCTGGGTCGTTGCCTCGTAAAATATTCTCTCAACATCACCTATCTCCTAATCTTCATATTCTATAGACTATTTTAATTCCTTTAATTTCTCTATGAACTGGTCTATGTCTGCCCTCTCTATATCGTAGGACATCACAAACCTCACCTCGGACCTCATCTCATCCCACACATAGAAGTAGCAGAACTCCTGCATCTTCTCAGTGGTCTCTTCATCCAGTATTGCAAATACCGTATTCCCCTTTACATCGTTGACTACCTCTACCCCTGCCTCTACCAGTCTGTCCCTGAGGTATGCTGCCATCTCATTTCCCTTTTTGGCATTTTTAAGCCACAGGTCATCTTCAAGTATAGCCAGGTACTGGGCTGCTATATACCTCATCTTTGAGTGCAGCTGAAGGTTTTGCTTACGTAGTCTGAGGAAATCCCTTGCAAGCTCCTTATTAAAGAAGACTATGGCCTCTCCAAACATAAGTCCGTTCTTGGTTCCCCCAAAGGAGAGTACATCTACTCCGCACCCCGCTGTCATCTCCTTTAGAGTGCACCCCAGACTTGCACAGGCATTGGCAAGCCTTGCCCCGTCCATGTGAAGGTACATATTGTTTTCCACAGCAAACTTGGAGATCTCCCTTACCTCGTCCAGGGTATAGATCGTTCCATTCTCTGTGGCCTGGGTTATGGATATAACATTGGGACTGGCTCTGTGGTAGGTACCCTTAAAGCTGAGATACTCCCTTGCCTTCTCCAGATCCAGCTTTCCGTCACTGCTTGGTACAGGAAGAAGCTGCATCCCCGTTATCTTTGAGGGCGCTCCCGCCTCATCTGTAAATATGTGGGCTGTACTGGGGCAGATTACCGTTGTAGCCCTCCCCTTCATAGCCTCTAGGGCCAGAACATTGGCTCCCGTTCCATTATATACAAAGTAGGTTTTCACATCCCCAAAGACCTCTTTAAACTTCTCCAGGGCCTCCCTTGTTACCGGGTCCTCTCCATAAGCAAAAGCATGCCCCGAGTTTACCTCCATGAGCTTCTCCATTACCCTGCTGTGTACACCGCTGTAGTTATCACTTGCAAATGTTTTATCCATGAACTTCCCCCTTTAATAATTTTATGTCACGGGACTAATCCCTTTTCATTCCCAACTGCACCTCTGCTCTCTTCCTCTTTATAAATTAATCTCTATTTCCTTTTCTCATAGCTGCTGCATATCTTGCTCTCAGGTGTCAGCAGGAGGTTGCTCTTGGTGCACCTTACCCTTGGTATAGCCCTCTCCTGAAACATGTTATAGCTGATGCTTAGGAGAGTCTCCACGTGGATACACTCCCTCTCCACACACTCATAGTATTTTTCTATCTCTCTTCTCTCCTCTTCCCGAGGTATTCTGAGTTCCGCCATCTTCCATCCCCCTCCTAACTTTCCTTCCAATAAATTTAACATACTTTTTGAAAACTATCCACAGAAAATCCTGGAATTTTCCATAATTTTTACTGCCCTTCTATCTTTTTCATGCCTTTAAAGTTTCAGAAGTAGTGGTGTCCACAGCTCTCCAATTTGATTTTTTTGCATTTTTTTAATACTTTTGTCCGCCAGTGATTTTTTTTGAATTTTTTTGTAATTTTTTCTTTACAAACCCCAATCTCTATGATATTATTATCCTTGTCGCGTGGGTGGCGGAATGGTAGACGCGCAAGGTTGAGGGCCTTG
>CAYSGC010000056.1:0-2680 GCA_964430145.1 uncultured Fusobacteriaceae bacterium
TGGTAGTTGTGAAGAAGGTTAAGGGGATACTCACACATATTGGCATGGATCTTAGCAAGATTTCTCATGCTTCCTCCTACTCCTATAAGGGGGAGGTCACCTACATCCTTTAGCCACTCCACAGATGTAATCCTGCTCTTTACATGCTCCCTTATTTTTTTTTCCTCCTTATTGCCTATAACATCCCTTATGTTGGCAATCTCACCAAGGGAAGCTGCTCCCATGGGAAGGCTCTCCCACTTCTTTATCCTTCTATTCTCAAACCATATTATCTTAGTTGTAGTCCCCCCCATATCCAGAAGGACTCCGTCATCCATCCCCAGGTTGTTCACTGCTCCTGTAAATGAGGCCTCCACCTCCTCCTTCTGAGAAAGAAGCTTCACCTCTATTCCTGCTTCACTCCCCCTTGCAATCAGCTCCTCCAGGTCGCTGCACTCTGTATAGGCAGATGAAAGGTAGCAGTTGATATCCTCCACCCCATACCTGTGGGAAAGCTCCTTGTATAAATAAATGGTGTGTAGAATCAGATCAATCTTGGATCTGCCCATAAGCTTTTCCCTTCTGATCCTCTCTCCAAGGGCTATATTTTCCTTTATATCCTCTATAATTTTAAAGGTAGAATCAGATAGTAATTCAAAAATTACCAGTCTTGCTGTCATAGAACCTATATCTATTATTCCTATTCTTTTCATTACAATCCCCCTCCTCTCAAAAGTATATTATACTCCAAACCCCATATCAACTTTTTTTGGTAATTAATCTGGCTTCTCCATAAAAGGCACTGACCTTCCATCCCGGTAATCAGTTGAAACATCGGTTACTTCATGAATTTTTTTTATAGGCTCTATGCTTTCCTTAATAAAGTTGGACGTGACGCTCCATCCCTTCTAATCTTATGTAACGGCTTTTTATATAGAATTAATCTATTAATTCTATACTTCCCTAATACTAAAAAAGAGGCAGCCTCAGCTGCCTCCCTCCAGTAAACTGTTCCTAAAAGAGTGTTCCCAGGGCCAGACCGATACACGTTGTGGCAAAGAGGATCCCAAGAAGAGGCCCCATATATCTTACCCACTTGGTGTAGTCGATCCTTCCAATGGACAGTGCTCCCATTACCACTGCTGATGTAGGGGTAATCAGGTTTATTATACCAGAAGCAGACTGGTATGCTGTCACCACAAGACTCTTAGCTACCCCTGCAAACTCTCCCAGTGGAGCCATAATAGGCATAGAGAGGGTTGCAAGTCCGGAGGTAGATGGAATCAGGAAGGACATAGGGAGATAGAATACATATGTAAAAATGAGGAACGGCACCTTACCCAGTCCTGCAAGGGACTTTTCACCCCAATATAACACAGTGTCTGTCATTCCCCCTGCATTCATTACAATGGTAATCCCTCTGGATACCCCTACAATAAGAGCTACTCCCAGAAGATCTCTGGCTCCAGTTACAAAGGCTCCCACTATCTCCTTCTCCTGCATTCCGTAGATCTTACCGCAGATAACTGAAGCAACTAGAAATAGTACCGTCATCTCTCCAAACCACCAGTCCCCGAGGGGTACAGGACTTCCCACAAGGCTTCCGACTACCGGAAGGTTCATAACTGCATTATTCATCCTTTCAAATATGGTAATATTAAACTTATATGCCCAAGGAATTACTCCCAGGATCATTATAAGGAAGGTAGCAGCAAAAACCCAGAGGATAGCTACCCTTCTTCCAGTGAGCTCCAGCTCCTCCTCTGAACTCTGTCCCAGGAAGTGCTCCTCATTGACCTTTCTCAGATCCGACACAAGGGAGCTTTCAGGATCATTTTTCACTTTCTCAGCATATCTCATTACAAATACTATGGATATCCCCAGCTGGATTGCAAGCATAGCCAGTCTGAAGAAAAGTCCCTCCCCTATGGAGATCCCTGCAAAACCAGAAGCAACTCCGGTGGCGAATGGGTTAACAGTGGAGTTTAACACCCCTATACCAGCCCCTAGCAGCACCGTTGATACCGCTGTGATGGTGTCATAGCCGGCAGCTATGAACACCGGGATTATAAGGGGATAGAAAGCTATGGTCTCCTCTGCCATACCAAAGGATGTCCCCCCCAGGGAAAAGGCTATCATAAGGATTGGGATCATCATCCTTTCATTTCCCTTGAGTTTCTTAACTATATTTCCTATTCCGGCATCTATTGCTCCTGTTTTCATTATTACTCCCAGAAATCCCCCTATTACCAGAACAAATAGAGCTATATCCTGGGCATCGGCAAATCCTGCTATAGGTGCATTGATAATCTCCCAGGCTCCCTGAGGGTTGGAATCAACGACCTTGTAGGTTCCCGGTATAGGTTGTGGTTTTGAGGCTGTGGGATCTACATAGTCATATTGACCAGCTGGTATTACCCATGTAAGTACCGCCACAGCTATTATTATAGATATAAGTATAGTATAGGCTGTAGGCATCTTAAAATTCTTCTTTTTTGACATAATTACCTCCCTCTATGATTTTCTCTCTAATTCAATTATTACCCCATAATTGGAAAAAATCAATAATTTTGCACCTCCCGTACAGGATATATCATGATTTTCTAAGCATTAAATTGTTTTTTATTTAAATTTATGTTATAATTTTTAGTATTTGGCAATGGTTATATTCGTTAATTTTAATTTTTAATAGAGGTGTATA
>CAYSGC010000056.1:2780-12784 GCA_964430145.1 uncultured Fusobacteriaceae bacterium
TTAGTATTTGGCAATGGTTATATTCGTTAATTTTAATTTTTAATAGAGGTGTATAGGATGATAAAGATCGGTAAGAGACAAAAGATGAGAATAAATAACATCTCCAGTATCGGAGCGTACCTGGATGCAGGAACTGGAGACACAGCGGACAATATCCTTCTTCCAAACAATGAGCTGGAAGATATGGAGGTAGAGGCAGGAGATGAGCTAAACGTATTCATCTACCGTGACTCAGAGGACAGACTTATAGCTACACTAAAGCAGACTAAGGCTGTAATCGGAACAATGGCAAAGCTTGAAGTTGTGGATGTTACCCCAATCGGTGCCTTCCTTGACTGGGGACTGGAAAAGGACCTTCTCCTTCCAAAGGGACAAGAGGAGGGTGTAATCAAAAAGGGAGAAACTCACCTGGTTGGAATATATGAGGACAACAAGGGAAGGGTTTCAGCTACTATGAATATCTACAAGTTCCTTCTTCCTACCTTTAACTTTGAGGAAAATGACAAGGTTACTGGTACTGTGTACAGAATAGAGCCTGAGATCGGTGTATTCGTAGCTGTAGAGGACAGATACTTCGGTCTTATACCTAATAGTGAGTGCTTCAGAGAGCACAAGGTGGGTGAGACTGTAGAGGGAAGAGTTATGAGAGTCAGAGAGGATGGTAAGCTAGATCTTAGTCTTAGAGAGCTAAAGATTCAGCAGATGGACAAGGATGCTGAGCTTATCCTTAAAAAGATGAAGGATGGAAGCTTCAACCTTACAGATAAGAGCTCTCCAGATGAGATCAAGAAGGCACTTGGTATGAGTAAGAAAGCCTTCAAGAGAGCTATGGGTACTCTATATAAGAACAAATTAGTAGTAAAGACTGAAAATGGATTCATTCTTCAGAAATAATTTAGGGAGCGGCTCTGCCGTTCTCTTTTTTTATTATATTTTCCATAAATTTTAAAGGAATTGATAAAAATTATGGAATATCACTTAATAATGTATCTTGTCTTATTGTGGAAGGGGTGAGAATGGTGGGGGGATTTTTATTACTTTTAACTATAGCAGTTATAATTTCTTTCTTTGCTTTTAGAGAGGGCAGGGATGTATCCAAGCCCGTTGAGTACAATAGCGGGGCTTTTGCAAAAAACAGACTTCTCAAGGACAGGGATAAATCCAAGGATGATATCCAGAAGTTCAATGAGGAACAGGTCCTAGAGGAGGTTCAGGTCTCCGAGGTAAGAGTCTTTGCCTCCAGTAAGAAATATCATACAGAGGAGTGCAGATTTGCCAATAAGAACTCAGGTCCAATTACTCTGGAGGAGGCTGAAGCCAGAGGCCTGTCTCCATGTAAGATATGCAATCCACACAAAGGTTAATAAGATGAGCGTGACGCTCCACCCTTTATAATTTATGTAATTACTTTTTATCTTAGAATCGATCTAGAATTCTATGCTTTCCTTATCAATAAAAAAAGAGTAGAATTACTTCTACTCTTTTTTCATTTGAATATCTATTACACTGCCCTTCTCTACCTCTATGAAGGGATTCTTATCATAGTCCTGGGTATAGGTGGCATCTCCATCTGTAATCTTTATATTTACATAGTAGCTTGCCCCGTTTTTGTCCCTTACAGGGGGATCTATGAGCTCCTGGGCATTTTCAGGAATATCTACTACCGCTTTCCTCTCCTGACCTAGCTCCTCTCTGTGAATAACGATGAGGGTTGCCCTGTGGTCGGCCAGCATCTTGTCGTATCCATAGACCTCTACCCTTACTTCTCCAGTAGCAGGAAGTTCTCCCTTTAGATTAAGAGTTATCCTCTCCTCTTCCTTTCTTCCGCAAGCTGCCATTATCAGTACTACCATTAAAATAAATATCTTCTTCATCGCTCATCCTCCATCTGTGTAGCTTCGTGCAGGATACCCTGCATACTAATTCATTCTACACCATAGACTGCTCCTATGCAAGATCTCCCACTTAATTATAGCTGCTCGAAGAACCTATCAGGAAGATAGACTATTGAGAGCCTTCTGGTCTGGGGATTTTTCTGGATCTCCACCTCTACCTCAAAGACCTCCCTAAAGAAATCCACAGAGAGTATCTCCTTAGTCGGACCGACTCCCCATATCCTACCCTCCTTAATTGCCACCACCTCATCACAGTAGAGGGAAGCTATATTCATGTCGTGAACTGCAGCTACCACCGTAATTTCCAGTCTCTTAAGTATCTCCATGATCTGAAGCTGATATTTTATATCCAAGTGGTTTGTAGGTTCATCCAGAACTATTAAATCCGCTTCCTGTGCCAGGGCCCTGGCTATGAGCACCCTCTGACGCTCTCCCCCAGAGAGGGTAAAGAACTTCCTATCCCCCATCTCCAAAAGCCCCAAACTTTTTAGAGCGTCCTCTACAATCCTTCTGTCCTGTCCATCATAGGTCTTAAAAAGTCCCTTGTGAGGATACCTCCCCATCATCACCATCTCTTTTACTGTAAAATCAAAGTCGCTGCTTCCATGCTGGCTCACCACCGCCATCTCTCTGGCAAGCTCTCTGCTGCTCACTGCTCTCAGCTTCCTTCCCTTTAGGTGGATATCTCCCTCCCCCTCCACAGCCTTATATATATTCTTTAAGAGGGTGGATTTACCGCTGCCATTGGGGCCCACGATACCGATAAAGCTTCCCTCCCTTACCCTAAAGGACATATCCTCTATTATAGTCTTATCCTCTATACCATAGGACAGATCTTTTACTGCCAGCATCTCCTACCTCCAAATTATACTTTTTAAAAGGGAGCCCCTTGAATTATGGAGCTTTCTTTCTATCCCTGGGGAAGGGTAAAATACTCTCCCTCCACTCTGCACACCTTCAGCCTCATTCCATACAACTTGGCCAGAACCTCCTCCTGAAAGATGCTCTCCCTGTCTCCAAACATCAGCTGCTTTCCCTTCTTCAGCAGAAGAAGTTTGTCGCAAAATTTCCCTGCAAGGGTAAGGTCGTGAATTACAATAAGACACCTCAACTTCCTTTCCCTGACAAACTCCCGCACAAGCTTAAGGGTCTCAAAAGCATTGAAGAGATCCAGACTGCTGGTAGGTTCATCCATCACTATGACCTCTGAGTTTTGAGCCATCAGTCTAGCTATATACGCTCTCTGTCTCTCCCCACCGCTGAGGGATATTACCCTTCTCTCTCTGAGTTCCTCCAGGCCGAATCTATCTATGAGTTCATCCACTACCCTCTTGTCCTCTGCACCTGCCCTGTACTTCATATAGGGAATCCTTCCCAGCATTATTGTTTCATACACACTGAGGTTGTTCCCGTGGGACTCTTGGGGAAGGTAGGCTATCTTCTTTCTTCTCATTCCTAGAGACATCTCCATGAGGTCCTCTCCCTGAAAATCTATCCTTCCCTCTACCTGATTTATTCCAACTACTCCCTTTACAAGGGTGCTTTTTCCGCTTCCATTGGATCCCAGGATACCAACTACCTCTCCCTCATCCACTTGAAAGTTTATATTTTCAAGGGAAAACTCCCTGCTGTGTCTGTACGACACTCCTTCTACTCTCATCTACCTCTCCTTCTTCATTATCAGGTGTATTAATATTGGTACTCCCACATAGCTCATAACTATTCCAATGGGAACCATCAGAGGAGAGAAGAGAGTTCTTCCCACACTATCTGAGACCAGAACCAGAGTTCCCCCTACCAGCATAGAGTAGCTCAAATGATAGATATGGTTTTCTCCCACAAACCTCTTTGAGATATATGGAGCTACAAGCCCTACAAAACCTATTATACCAGTCATAGATATGATGTTGGCTGTGAGAATAAGAGACATCAGCCCTATCACAAGCCTCTCCCTTCCCACATCCACCCCCAGGGTTACTGCATAGTCATCCTCACAGTTACAGATGAGGTTCAGTATCCATGCCCTCCTCTGAAAGGTTATAAATACAACTATAAGTACAAGTGCCACACTGTAAACACCCTCCCACTCAGTTCCGTTAAGGCTTCCAAAGGTCCACTTGACTATCGATGAAAGCTTTTCATCTGAAGAAAGGTAGTGAAGGGTAGAGGTTAGAGCTGAAAAGAGATAGTTTAAAGCTATACCTATCACTATTATAGTCAGAGACTCCATCCTTCTGCTCAGACTCAGTATATAGATTATAAGAGCACAGATCATCGCAGAAATAAAGGCTCCTGAAACAACATATAACCTCTTCTCTCCAAAAAATATAATTGCCATAGCCGCTCCAAAGGCCGCCGAGGATGATACCCCAAGGGTAAAGGGGCTGGCCATGGGATTTCTTGTAATTGCCTGCATAGAGGTCCCGCACAGCCCCAGACCCATCCCTGCTAAAACTGCAAACAATACCCTGGGAAGTCTCAAATGATAGAGAATCATCGCCTCCCTGGAATCAAGGTTAAAGATATTCATCCATTCATTTCCTGAGGAGATACTTATAAACATCGCCAGAATCAGGAAAAAAAGAATAGTCAGATACCCCTCCCTTATCCCCATCCTTCTAATAACAAATTCCTTAATCTTAAATCATCTCCCTTTCTGTTTCTGGATAAAAGTGTCCTTCTATCTCCCTGAATTCCTGAAACTCCTCCAGCCATATCCTGAAGATCTCATCTGGGTCCAGATCTACAAGTATCTCAGGGTATAGCCACTTGGCCATATAGACTGCTCCTATCATCTTAGAGGCTCCCCCATGTCCAAATTGGGACATGAGATAGACCCTGTCGTTCTTCACTGCTTCTATACTCCCCCAGGCCTTTCTGTTCTTTATTTCCTTTACTGTTTCCTTCATCTGCTTCTCTGATGGAGCTTCATATACTCCCGTTCCCTTAATTGCAGATTGGGGAGTGATATTTTTTACAATTACATCTGGGTTCATTGCAGCTACAGACTCTGGGTCGATCTGAGCCACGCCAGCTTTTCTTCCCATATTCTCAAAGATATTCCTTCCCCCAGAGGCTTCAATCATATCGTAGTAATAACTCCCTGGGAAGGATGTGTAGTAATCCTTGGTATCCTCCCAGTAGACACTTCTCCTCTCTACTCCCTCTAAACTCTCAGCAATATACTTTAACGGCTTGCTATAAAACTCTATAAACCTCTCAGCTTCCTTCTCCTTTCCAAAAAGTTTTCCTATATTTTCTACCTGATTATAGAAATCCCCAGTATCGTATCCCGAGATAACCACCACCTTTATCCCAAAGGGAGCAAGTTTTTTCTCTGCTTCTGTATACGTACCGTTGGAGGGAAGTATCACTATCTCAGGCATAAGCTCAATTATCTTTTCATAGTTCAGGCTTTTCTGGTTCCTCCCCACTACATCTTCAAGAGAAAAGTTGGACCAGTACTCCCTGTCCTGAGCTGTATTCATATCCACTCCCACAACCTGGGATATAGCGCCACATGCTCTTATAAGCTCATTGTTGTATCTCAAAGCCACTACAGCCCTTCCCACAGGAACACTTACCTCTACCCTTCTTCCTGCATTATCTGTGATCTCTATACTCCTTCTCTCCCCTGCCTCTAAAGCCGAGGTAAGAAGGAGGCTCAAACTTAATAATATCCTGATAAAATTGAATCTCATTTTCTCTCTCCCAAATTTTCTCTATCTAATCTCTAAGTCCTCTGTCCCCCAAAGGCATAGCCCCTCCTAATTATCCAAAGGAAGAATGGCCCTCCAAGGGCCGAGGTCAGTATCCCTATGGGAAGCTCCTCTGGAGTAAAGACTATCCTAGCTAGCGTATCAGCTCCAGCCATAAATGTTCCCCCTACTAAAACTACCAGGGGGATCAGCTGTCTGTGGCCGCTTCCTGTGAGTCTCCTGGAGATATGGGGTATTATCATCCCCACAAATCCAATTGTTCCAGTTATTGCAACTATCGTTCCAGTGAGTATTGAAGATACTCCTATTAGAAGCAGCTTCAGCCTTGTTGTGTCTATCCCCAGAACTCTGGCTTCCTCTTCTCCCAAGAGAAGGGTGTCCAGCTCCTTGTGCAGAAGGATTCCCGCTCCTCCTCCCAGAAGAAGGATAGATGCCGGAAGAAGGAGGAGTTCCCACTGGGCTCCACCCAGACTTCCTGCCATCCAGAACACTGCATTTCTTACCTTGGATTCATCCTTCACCAGATATATCATAATACTGGTCACAGAGGAAAAGAGAGCGGATACAGCTATCCCTGTAAGAACAAGCCTGCTGGATGAGTAATCCCCCCTGGTTAGACCTATTACCATAATTGTGGCAAGAAAGGCCCCCAGAAAGGCTCCCCCTCCCACACTGAGTCCCCCCAGTCCGAAGAACATGCAGAGAACAGCTCCTGTGGAAGCACCACTAGATATCCCCAGGATATACGGGTCTGAAAGGGGGTTTTTGGTAACAGCCTGCATAAGCACACCAACCAGGGCAAGGGTCCCTCCCGTTAAAAAGGAGAGGATTGCCCTGGGGAACCTTATCTTCCAGACTATTACTCCCATACCCCTGCTCCACTGGGGACGGAAGATTTCACTTCCTGAAATGTTGTTTGCAGCTATCTTCCACACTGTAAGGAAGGGAATATCCACAGCTCCAAGGCTTATGGCAACTGTAAAGACAATAAGACAGATTAAAAGTGCCACCTTCTTCAAATTCCTCTACCTCACTTCGAAAAACTCTTTTGACATGTACTCCAGTGCCCCTGCTATCCTTGGCCCTGGTGATATCTCCGCCAGGGAAACTACGACAAACCTATTATTTTTAACAGCTTCCAGCTCCCTGGTAAACTCATTCTTCCTTAAAAACTCTATCTTCTCCTCATGTCCCTCGCTTCCATAGTCAACTATGAGGATCACCTCTGGATCTCCATCAAGGATAGACTCCCAGCTGGCAGTTGCGTAGTTTCCCTTGAGGTTGGCAAATATATTATCTCCTCCAGCCTTGGTGATGATATCATTTCCAAGGCCTCCGCCAGCTACAACCAGGGGAACCTCCCTTCCAGAGTCATAGGCAAATACCCTTACCCTGTTACGGCTTCCCCTTGTCCTCTCAGCACTATCCACAGCTTCCTTCAGGTCTGCTACCACAGCCTTAGCCCTCTCCTCTATATCAAAGATCCTTCCAAGAGTCATATAGTCCTCATATACCCTCTCTATAGTAGCTCCCCCCTCCAGGGAAGAGATTATATAGGGGTTGATTCCATTTTCCATGAGCTCCTCTGCCCCCGCAAGTCTTTTGGGGTCTAATGATGAATGCCATCCGCTGATGAAGTCTGGCTCCACCGAGTAGAGCACCTCCTTGGACGGATACCTTTCAGAGAGTACAGGCACCCTGTCATAGGCTTCCTTGAGATCTGGAAGGATCTCATTGTCTGCCCAGCTTGTTCCCACCATGCTATCCTCCAGTCCCAGGGAGAGAAGCATCTCCGTCATAAAGTGTGAGGTGGTCACTGCCCTCTTAGGTGCTTCTTCAAAGGTCACCTCATACCTCTTTCCCCCTACATTAAAATCCACAGTTACAGGCTCATAAGCATAGGCACCTCCTGCAAGGGCCAGAAGTAAGCCCACTGCTATTCCCTTTAACTTCATCTACACTACCTCCCTCAGGATATTATCCTTCTTCTTAGCCATATCCTCCTCTACATGATCTATGGCGTCCTCTATGTGGTGGATCAGCAGGTGTTGTATCTCAGCTATCTCACCCATTCCCTCCATGGATACCTCTACCTTTATCCCTCTCTCCTCAAGGGTTTCCTTCCACTCACCGGCTATGTCCTCCTCTGCGTGGACCCCGGCCACAACCATTAGAGGTGCCAGTATTACCTCCTTTACACCTTTGTTCTCCAGTTCATCTGCGACCTCATCTAAGCCGGGATACCCCTCTACAGTTCCTACCAGGATATTTTTATATCCCCTTCTGTCTAAGATATACTGGAGCATACCGTAGCTGGCCCCTGCATGGTGGGGAGTTCCGTGTCCCACAAGAACTACCTCCCTACCTGAATATCTCCTGTGAAAGATATCAGCCACCTCCATATAATCCTCTGGAGATGTAAGAAGGGGGGCACCTACTCTTATATCCTTAAAGGCAGCAGATACCTTCCTCACCTCCTCCTTCAGGTGCTCCGATTCGATCCCGTTTATCACGTGGGTAGCTTGTACAACTACATGGGTGAAACCGTCCTCTGCCATCTTTTTAAGAGCCTCCCCTGGAGTTAAAAACCTCTTTCCCGATTGGGTGTAGACCTTTTTAATGACCATCCTTGATGTATAGGCCTCCCTCACCTCATATCCGCTGAAGTCCTCCTCAACATGTTTTTTTATGCTCTCCAGAGCATTCTCCCTAGCCCTTTCCTTGCTGGTACCAAAGTGAACTAGAAGAATACCCCTTCTATCTCCCCCCTCTAACACCATCTTCGAATGGATCTTGTGGTGTCCCCCGTGGGCAAATGATCTCCTTGCTAAAAATATTCCCAGTAATCCTGCTGCTAATAACTTCATACTCTTCCCCAACTCCGATTTAATAATTTTTAATAAAAAAGATCCCGAGCAAAAACTCAGGATCACCAAAAACACAGTGTCCATCATCTCGTCCTCGCAAGTGACAGTAGTCTTATCCCTTAAGGCAGGTCTCCTGGCTCGGCTTCACCTCAGAGACAACCTTCCCAAGACTAGCTCAGTGGTATCCTGTCTCTGATCAACCTTACAGTGGCGGGACCGCGGAGGACTTTCACCTCACTTCCCTTTTAACCCTGATCTCCAGGGCACCTTAAAGATATATTTCGACTGAAACTATACTAGGTTTAAAGTTAAAAGTCAAGGAAATAAACACTTTCAAACTTAAAGGTCCTCTTTAAGTTAGTATATTTCGAAAAACATTCATTTATTTTATTTTGCTCGATCTAGAATTAAAATTTAAAAATTAATATAAAAGAAGAAGGCTATAGCCTTCTTCTTTTTCTTATACTTCTTTCACATATAGATTGCCTGTAAATAGGAGTCTGATAACACCTTATATTTACCTATTCTTTATAGCTTTTATAAATAAAAACTGTGGCCTCTTGGTCAAGGTTTCATATCCTTTACTATTCTTTTCCTTAAATTTTAAGGTAGGCATAGGCTCGAAGATCCTTTCAATTAAAAAACCAGCACCTGTTATGCTGTTTATTACTTCATGGAGGGGTCTTGTATAAAACTTTACCTCTACTTCCTTACCATTCATATTCCAAATATCTGTGGTCAGTTCCCTCCTAAAATAATCTTCCTTTTCAAAAACCAGATATTCCATAAAGGGGTGGTGTATGGATATTATTAACTCCCCACCATCCTTTAAGACCCTGTTAAATTCATTGAGGACAGTACTCCAATCTTCCAGATAATGCATAGTCAAGGAGCTTACAACCTTATCAAAGGTCTTATCCTGCAGGTAATCCATCCTCTCATTTAAGTCATGACAATAAAAGTTATATCTCCCCTTTACCTCATCCTTTAAACGATAGTTAGCTCTCTTTATCATCTCGGGACTAAAATCTAAACCTACAACACCCTTTGCTCCCATCTCCAGAAACTTCTTACTATACCACCCTGCTGCACACCCTGCATCTAAAATACTTTCCCCCTTGACGTCTCCCACAAGGGAAAGGGTTGCCGGCCTTTCATAGTCAGCATTCCAAGGCTTATTATCCACATATTCTGCATAGTCATCAGCCATTTTTTCATAGGACTCCAAAGAAAGTTTATTCATATTCCACCCCCATATTTTTCATAGCGAGGAGTTATCTTAACAAAATTGAGGGGATCTGTCAACTCTACTCCGCATAAAAAAGGAGACAGGTTTACCTGTCTCCCCACTATCTAATATCAACCCTTCAATCTACCTGCCAACACCGACCTGAAGGACCTCTTCAGGTCACTGGCACTGTACTTCTTGTGCCTGGACACAGTTGCCAGCACCTGGTTTACCATCTCATCTCTCATCTCATCTGTGATAAACTCCTCATACTCCCCCATAACATCGTAGATCA
>CAYSGC010000056.1:12884-14741 GCA_964430145.1 uncultured Fusobacteriaceae bacterium
CCCATGATATCTCCCATGTAGTCATCTGGTATTGTTATCTCCACCTTCATTACAGGCTCCAGCAATACAGGTTTAGCCTCAGGGATACCCTTTCTGAAGGCAAGGATAGCTGCCTGCTTGAAGGAGTGCTCATTGGAGTCCACCGAGTGGTAGGATCCGTCGTAGAGGGTAGCCTTAAAGTTTATCATAGGATACCCCGCCAGCACTCCCTTTACCTTGGCCTCTATAAGCCCCTTCTCCACTGCAGGGATATATTGCTTCGGTACAGATCCACCATGGATCTTATCCTCAAATACAAACTCCTCCGAGGATGGCTCAAATTTAATATATACATCTCCATACTGCCCCGATCCTCCCGTCTGCTTCTTGTGCTTCCCCTGTACCTCTATTACCTTCTTTATGGTCTCCCTGTAGCTGATCTTTGGTTCCGACATCACACTGTGTACCCCAAACTTATTTTCAAGCTTATGGATTACCACCTTAAGGTGCTTCTCTCCCTGACCACCTACAAGAAGCTGCTTAGTTTCGTAGTTTCTCTCCACCACAAAGGTAGGATCCTCCTCTGTAAGCTTCTGAAGGCACGTACTTATCTTCTCATCATCGGTCTTGTCCTGAGGCTCCACTGCCAGATATAGGCAGGCCTTAGGGAAGTTTATCTCCTCATACCTTATAGGATTGCTCTTATCACACAGGGTATCTCCAGTCTGGGTGTACTGTAGCTTAGTTGTAGCCCCTATATCACCAGCCTTGATCTCACTTGCCTCCAGCTGGTTGATCCCTCTTAGGAATGATATGTTGGCTATCCTCTCCTTCTTATTTCTGTTGACATTGAGTACCTCTGTATCCCTCTTAAGGCTTCCCGAGTTCACCTTAAACATGGAGATCTTTCCTACAAAAGGGTCAACTATAGTCTTGAAGACAATCGCCGAGAATGGCTCCTTCTCATCTACCTTCCTTACCTCTATGTCATCGGTCACAGGGTTTATACCCTCTCTTACTCCACCATGCATCTCCTGAGGTGTGGGCATATAGTCGTAGAGCATGTCAAAGAGGGTATGGATCCCTATCCCCTTGAGGGCAGACCCTACAACCACAGGAACAACATCTCCAGCTACTACTCCCTTGTGAAGCCCTCTGTGGATCTCCTCTGTTGTAAACTCCTCACCGCCAAAGTACTTCTCCATGAGCTCCTCATCTGCTTCTGCCACCGCTTCAAAGAGCATATCCCTTACCCCAGAGTAATCCATATCCTCTGGAATTTCGCAATCTACACACTTCTTCCCGTCAAACCTTCTTCCCTTAAGGTCGACAACATTTACAAAACCTTGGAAATCATCCTTTTCACCCATAGGAATACAGAATGGAGCTACCTTCTTTCCGAGCTTCTCCTTCATCTCTCCAAGAAGCTTCTCATAGCTTATGAATCCCTTATCCATCTTATTTACAAAGATAAGTTTTGGAATCCCTCTCTCCTCCAGCATTCTCCATGCCTTCTCAACTCCTACTTCTACTCCAGCTGTGGCATCTATAACTATTACTCCGCCACCAGCTACTCTAAGGGCTGATACTACCTCTCCCTTAAAGTCAAAGTAACCGGGAGTATCCAAGATATTGTACTTGTGTCCACCATACTCCAGAGGTATTACAGAGGTGTTTATAGAAAACCTTCTGTGGACCTCCTCCTTATCAAAATCCGAGATTGTTGTCCCCTCTTCCACGCATCCCATCCTCTTTGTTGCGCCGGAAGTATATAGGAGTGACTCTACCAGGGTGCTTTTACCGCTTCCTCCATGACCAAGAAAAGCTACATTTCTTATCTGACTCATTTCATAGTTTTTCATTACTTTTCCCCCTTTT
>CAYSGC010000057.1:0-14586 GCA_964430145.1 uncultured Fusobacteriaceae bacterium
TCTCTATGATAGCTCCCAAGATGATGGAGAACTCAGAAGTTTTAGAGAACTTCTCCAGGGGGCTATTTAAGATAGGAATGGGACTTCAGGCTCTAGATGACCTGTGTGATATAGAGGAAGACCTGGTGGATAATAAGGTTAACTACGCTGTTTCAAAGTTAATCCTTGCAGGGAATTCCCTGGAGGAGTTAAAAAATAATCCCGGTATAGTACCCGATGACTCCTTCATTACAGATTATACTAAGGAGGTATTAGAGGACACCCTGGAGGGATTTAAATACCTGAGGGAAAATGGATTCCCCCTGACCAAGGGAGACGTGGATGCACTGTTAAAACATCTCTTTAAGATAAGGGGACTGGATAAGTTTTACAAGCTGGCATCTTAAATTTACTAAAAGTGTGTTTAGATTTAAAAGGAGATAGTGATTTAAATGTTAAAAAGATTCATGGTAGTATTAATGCTTGTCCTAGTAAGTGGAGTGACACACGGAATGGACAGCACTCCAGATCCCTTTGAAGGGTACTGGAAAACAAAGGATGGCAACTTTATCTTAAGGATAGAAAAAAATAGTACCGATACCTATAATGGCCGTGTAGTCTGGCTAAGGAATCCTAATTTCCCTGAAGGAGACAGGGACGAGGGTAAGGTTCAGACAGACAGAAACAACCCCGATCCCGACTTAAGGAATAGAGGGGTCTTAGGACTTCAAATAGTCGGAGATCTTAAGCTAGATGATAGGAAATTAAGGGGAGGATGGGTCTATGACTCATGGCACGGCAAGAAATACTACGGAAGTGCCAGGGTAAATAATGAGAATCTGTTAAAGCTCAGAGGTTCCCTGGATAAATTTGGAGTTTTAGGTTATACCATGAAAGCATATAGAATCCCAAGTGAAGAGTACAGTAGATACGGACTAAATTAATAAAGGGGACTTAAGAGAGTATAGGGTTAGCACCTTAGATTATGAAGAAAGAACAAGGCTGGGAGCAGCCTTTTTTTTTATAAAAAAATCCAATTAGAGTTGCATAGAATCTTAAAACTATGTAGTCTATAGTTTGATTCTATTGTACACCTATACACTTTGATAATTATGGAGGCTTCCCCGACAATGAAAGATTTACACAGGTATCTGGAAAAAACTTCTCTTTTCTTAGAAGATACATTTGAATGTTTGAAGTTAAATATAGAGTATTCCTTTAATTTTGTTAAGATCTCCGAGGAGGATGCTTCCTTAGAGTTTTATAGAGAGGTGGAATATTCCCACCCACACTTCAATTTTTTTGATTTTACCAGAAGATATATATCCGTGAACAATATCCCCTCTAGAACAGAGGCATATATTTTTTCCCTGAATAAAATTTATTCTCAAAATAAAAATAAAGTATTTATCTTTAAAGTGGATGATAGTGAGAGCTTGGAAACCTCTTTTTTCATACTTCAGGTAGACCTTGAAGCATATAAACGTCATATAAATTATGACTTTAACTGTAATTTTTTGGATTTTCTATTTGACTAGATTTTTTATAAGATAACCCATGACTTTATTACAAAAAAAAGTGGATCTCTCATCTCAACTTTAGGTGCAAGGGAGATAATTACCCTTGCTACCAAGGGATTTATAGATTCCTTAAAGATAAAGGATAGGGATATTGATATCCTTGAAACAATAAATGCTGTCTCCAGGATGAAGTATGAAAACAAGGAAGCAACAGGGGAGATAGTCATTTCAAATTTAGACAGTTTAATTGTTAACAATATATTGAGAGTTGAGAAAAATATTGGTATCAGGGAAACCCGAAAGATCAGGAAGCTTCTGGAGGGGACTAAGGGCAACTTCTCCCTGGTATCGGACCTGGAAAACATCTATGGATTTGCCAACAAGAGCTTCTTAAAAACCTTAAAGGGAATTTTCAGAGTCAAGATCCTGGCAACCGAGCACTGGGAGTTATACTACGAGGAAAAAAAGCTCCTTAAGATAATGGACGGAATACCTGTATTTGATAAGCTGTTACTGGAGAAAAAAGACTTTATTAAAAAGCTTGAAACTACCTTTAACAGCCTTTTAATCTGGGAAAGGGAAAAGTTATGGAACCTGGTTGAAAAAGTTATTGAAGCGGGACAGGGGGCCCTCCTGGTGATAACTGAAGGATATCTAGAGGAGGCCAGACGCCTCTCCATCCACTCAACAGTTTTTAAGCCCTTTGAGATGAAAAGCGATTTAATACTGGATCTTTCAAAAATTGACGGGGCTATATTAATGTCCCCTCAGCGGATGTGCAGTGCCATCGGCGTCATCTTAGATGGTGTTCTTTCAGAGAATGGTGACTCCTCAAGGGGAGCCCGGTTCAATTCTGCATTGAAGTACTATGACACTCAAAAAGATAAAAATAAAATGATTATTATAGTGGCTTCCGAGGATGGAGCAGTTGACATCTTAGGATAAGATACTTTTAGCCTAATATTGCATCCCATTGGAAATCCATGCTAAAAGTAAGAGTGGTTCACTTTAGCAATAGGGAGGTGAAATATGAAAAGAGTTTTATACTTAATGCTGCTTTTATCTGTAGTGTCCCTTGCTAGGGGAAGTTTTGAAGTTAGTGAGGAGATTCTTAAAACACACTTTGAGATTGAATATCCCTTCATTACCGATGGGAAGATAAAACTTGAAGATATCGACTATGATCTGACTATCTCTCAAAATAAAGCTTTACTGGAGCTTGAAATCGAGTCGGTACTTGGAGGTGAAAAGTGGTCAAAGCTCGATAAAGAGGTATTTGAAGAGGTTGTTCTTAAACTTGTGAGAAGTATAAGGGCGGAAGTGGATAACCCAGACCTTGAGGTGGGTGTTTTTGTTAAGCTTGATCAGGGCTTTAAGGATAGTCAGCTTTTATTTAGCAAAACTTACTAGAGATAGATGAAGTACGTTGTCAGATAGGAAGAGGGCTCTAAGTGGCCTTCTTTTTTTATAAAAGGATCGGGGTGGGTACAGAGCCCGCCCCGACAGGTATCTAATTATTAAAAAATTATTGTGCAGCCGGTTGAGGTGAAACTCTTTCTACACCTTCAACGGGCTTACCTATAAACCTGACCATAGCAACAACAGATATTATAGACAGAGGCAGAACCACGCTTGTAGGAAGCCCCAGTCCAACTGGCAGGTAACCGAATACTACAGATAAGCCTGCCACAGAGAGAGCATACACCAGCTGAGTTCTTACGTGGGACAGGTGATCACATCCTGCTCCCATAGATGACATTATAGTGGTGTCTGAAATAGGTGAGCAGTGATCTCCAAATATAGCTCCCGTAAGTACAGCCCCGATACAGGCAACAGTATATGTATGAAGTGCCTCAGGTGCAACACCTGCGTTTAAACCTATGGCATTGGCCAGAGGAATTGCCAGTGGCATTAAGATACCCATAGTTCCATATGATGTACCAGTGGCAAAGGCTATAAATGAAGCCAGGATAAATATTATAGACGGCATAACAGCCTTTGGTATTCTAGATGACAGCATGGAGATCAGGTATGTAGATGTTCCCAGTTCCTTTATTACTGAGCTCAGAGACCAAGCCATAAGAAGAATAACACAAGTTATTATAAGAGGCTTCATACCATGGATCCAGGTCTCTATAGCCTCTCCCACTGAAAGGATTCTCTGGGAAACTCCCATAAAGAGAGCCACTATAGATGCGAATACTGCTGCCTGGAATAGCACAACAGATGCGTCTGAAGCTCCAAAGGTCTCCCTTATGGCAAAGGCAGAGAGAGGACTCTCATTGACCCTTGCTAGTACCTCTCCATCCAGTGCAGATAAGCCGTTGTAATAGAAACCGATAAATGAGAATAAAATCAGGATTCCAATGGGGATCAGAGCGTTTCTCATCCTAGGAGTAACCCCCTCCTTAGGCATTGTAGATGTGGCTTCTCCCTGTAAATCTTCTGAAGTGGCAGATGCCGCTACCCCATTTAAACGGGCATCCCTTTCAGCCTTCAGCATAGGTCCAAAATCTCTGGACATATAGGAGGATATAGCTACAAAGGCAAGCATAAGGATGTTGTAAAATCTGTATGGAATAGTCTCAACAAAGATTCCATAGGCATTGATATTGTCCATACCAATGATAGCATACCCGTCCTTAATGACGGAGATCTCATAACCAATCCACGTGGAGATAAGAGCAAGACCTGCAATAGGAGCTGCTGTAGCATCTATAATAAAAGCCAGCCTTTCCCTGGATATTCTCATCTTATCTGAGATAGGTCTCATTATTGGACCAACGATCAGTGCGTTGGCGTAGTCATCAAAGAAGATAAAGAGACCCAGTATCCAGGTAATAATCTGTGCTGAGACAGGTGTGTTTGCTTTTTTAGCCAGAGATTCCGCCACAGCTCTTGCCCCTCCCATCTTTGAGATAAGAGCAATAAGACCACCAATTGCTAGAACCTGTAAGATTATACCGGCGTTCCATGAGTCAGCCATGGAACCAATTATTCTGCTAATGATATCGGTGAACCCTCCCACAAGTCCTCCGAAGATTCCGCCCCCTTCCATTCCCAGTAAAAATGTTCCAGAGTACACTCCGATAAAGAGCGAAAGTATTACATTTTTAGTGGCAAAAGCCAAGATAATTGCTATTGCCGGCGGCAGAAGTGTGAGCATGCCAAAATGCTCAGCGTTGGCAGCCACATCCCCTGCAAAACTAAAAACAGATAAACTAAAAAACAACGATAATACTAAACCTAAACTTCTCATAGTTCCTCCTTTATGTAGATAAAATTATTTGTAAATAAAATGACTACCAAAATGGAAATCTGGTAGTCAAAGTATAACCAGATAGCTCCCCATCATCCGATGACAGTGTTATAGCTGTTAACTAATAACCCCAGAGAAAGACCTTGTGGAGACCTCCTCTTCGGCAAATCATCCTTTCCCTCTCTTCACAGCCTTCCACCGGCTCCAAGAGTTACTCATAATCATTGCGACCTCTATCCATCTATTTAGTTTTGGCAATAAAAAAGACTGCTTAGAATACTAAACAGTCAAATAAACATAAGTAATAATCAACTGATAGTACTCCACACCAATGTGTGACAGTTGTATAGATATTATCTATACCCCCAGAGCGGATCCTTTGGCCTGGATTCCCCCTTCGGCAACACCACCTTTCATCCATCTTCACAGCCTGCTAAGCTCCAAGGGATTACTCTTTGATAGTTGCGACCTCTATCTTCAATAAGTCATTTCATTTTTAATGAGTTTATAATTTTTTTCTGAATCTGTCAACATTTTTTTACACCTGCCCCCCTCCCCTGAACTGCAGTGCCTTATGAGATATTAATATCTTGTACCTGATCTTTGGTTTAAAATCCCAGAAAATACATGGGCAGAGGAGAAGCTTCTGTACCTTAATCAGAGGTTTTTAAAGAAGATTTTAAAGGTATCTTAAAGAAGGAAAAAGAGACCCTAGGAGCAAGCTTTTAGTATCTGCATAGTAGATTATACTTTTTATACAAAAACAACTCCCGGAAATACCGGGAGTTGTTTATTATTATTACTTCTTCAATTAATCTTTAGCTTCCTCGGTGTTGGCAGCCAGATAAACCTCACTCATGAGTGCCATATAGGAGAAGTAGTTCTTTTCCTCCCCGTTTACCTCCATACCAGAAAACTTAAAGGAGCCTCCCGATACCTTGTAGCTGATGACTACCTCATTCTTAGCATCCCTTTCATACTTGATACCCGTAAGATCCACGTAGATTTCCTTATCTTTTCCCTTCTCCTTCTTCCAGGAAGTCTTATCGAAGTACTTGTCAAAGGCCTCTCCCAGGGTCATCTCATTTAAAAGGCTGTCTTTATGATCTTTAACAAGGAGAACCTCTGGATCCTCCTTCATGCATCCTGTCATCGTGAGAACTACAATAAGCAGCATTAATAATTTTTTCATCTTTTACCTCCATATCATTAAATTACATATTTTAATATTCTATAAGCCTCCAATTATTTTGTCAAGGAAGCTCCCTTCCATCCCCTCTTAATTAGTTCTCCCCATGGACTAGCCCTTCACACTAAGACCGTGTCTTTACTCTGTAAAAGAATATAAAAAGATCAGCTTTTAAACCGATTACTGTTAAGGCGATGTTATATCCTTCTTATGTTTTATAACTACACAGAGTGTTTTCAGCAGAGATCCTGCCCTCTAAAAATAATATTTTTTACTAAAAAACTTGATTTTAAAACTAGTTAGTAGTATTATAAGAGGACTTCGGAATACAGCCTGGGGGAGAGCTTTTAAAATTATTATTGGTCCCAGATAACATCTTTAAAAAAACATGGTTTTATTTTAAGGTTAAGGCGCCAGGAGCATCCTAAAAAAATATTCGAAAAGATTGTTATTGTTGGAATTAAGGAAGAAATCTTTGGAGATGTATCTAAGGATTTTTTTATATAAATAAATTACTAATTAGTACTATATTATTCAGGAGGAATTATGAAAAAGTTAATAGGTTTACTGACGTTATTGATGTTAATTCTCAGCGGATGCGGGGAAGAGAAATTACCCAAGGAGAACACCCCAAAAACCAAGGTAGAGGGAGGAGAGCTTGTGGTAAGAATATCCCAGGACATGGATTTCTTAGATCCCCACAAAGCCCTGGCTGCAGGTACTTATGAGGTTATGTTTAATGTTTTTGAAGGTTTACTGAAACCAACCAGCGAGGGGAAGTTAGTTCCAGCTGTGGCAGAATCCTTTGAAATATCAGAGGATAACCTGGTATACACCTTTAAGTTAAGGGAGGGAATCAAGTTCCACAATGGCAGAGATGTTCAGATAGAGGATATTATCTTTTCCCTCACTAGAATTGGCGGAGATTTCCCGGGAAACTCAGTTGTAAGAGACCTGGCTAAGAACATCAAAGGCATAAAGAAGATAGATGATAGGACTGTCGCAGTGGAGCTGAAGAATGTGGACGGAACTATTCTGAGTAAGTTTACCACAGCTATTATTCCAAGGGATGTAACGGATATTGAAAAAGAACCTGTTGGAACGGGACCATATAAATTTATAGAATATCTGCCGGGACAAAAACTTGTTATGGAAAAGTTCTCAGACTACTGGATAGAGGGAGTTCCAACTATAGACAGGGTTGAATTTGCAATCATCAAGGATGAGCAGAGCTCGATCCTTGCTCTTCAAAGGGGAGAGATAGGCCTCTACCCGCGTCTTGGATCTACTCATATTCCCACTGTGGAGGTTACGCAAAATATTATAGTTACCGAGCAAAACCTTATGCAGATCCTGTCTCTGAACAACAAGGCGAAGCCCTTTGATGATCTAAGGGTAAGACAGGCAATAGCCTATGCAATGGATCCCCAGGAGATCATCGATACTCTGGATGCTGGCCTTGGAAAGCCCATCGGAACTAATATGAGTCCGGTTATGAAAAACTACTACAATGAAGAAACAGAGGGTATATACACACACAATATAGAGAAGGCCAAGGAGCTGTTAAAGGAAGCCGGGTATGAAGATGGATTTGAGTTTACCCTGAGCCTTCCTACAAACTACAGGTTTCATGCTGATACAGGGGTAATTGTATCGGAGCAGCTGAAGAAGGTAGGAATTAAAGCAAATTTAGTTGAGGTAGAGTGGGGAACCTGGTTAAAGGATATCTATGCAGGTAGAAAGTATGAGGGAACTGTAATTGCACTGGACGGAAAGATCGAGCCCTACGATATCTTAAACCGTTATATCAGCACTCACCGTAGAAACTTTATGAACTATAACTCCGAGAAGTACGATGAGGTTATGAACAAAATTACCCAGACTACAGATGAGGAAGCCAAGAGGGAGCTGTATAAGGAAGCTCAGATGATACTGGCTCAGGATATTCCAGTTGTATTTATCATGGCACCAGCAGGAATAGTTGCAACAGATAGGGACCTAAGAGGATATACTCCATATCCCATCTATGTACAGGATATCTCCACCCTCTACTTTGTAAAATAGGAGAAAACATGATTTATTTTATTAAAAGAATCAGCATAATGTTTTTTACACTGTTTCTTGTTTCAGTGATCTCCTTCTCGGTATTCCAGATAATTCCCGGGGATCCTGCCCTTTCAAAGTTAGGGATGGAAGCTACCCAGGAACAGGTAGAGATGCTGAGAACAGAGCTTATGCTGGATAAGCCGCTTTCCACACAATATATTCACTGGGCAAAAAACATCTTAAAGGGAGACCTGGGGGAATCTATAAGGTTTTCAAGGCCTATAGAGGAACTTATAAAGGAGAGGATAATGGTTACCCTGACCCTGGGGATCTACGCCATACTCATTGCAGTGGCCATAGGAATCCCCCTTGGTATCTTAAGTGCCAAGTACAACGATACCAAGCTGGGGGTCTTCCTCTCTGTCTTCTCTCAGGTGGGGCTTGCCATTCCGGAGTTTTGGCTGGGGATAATATTCTTAATTGTATTCGGGATTATATTCAGGCTCTTTTCCCTAAAGTATATTCCCTTTTCAGAGGACCCCATCTCCCATATAAAGATAATAACTCTTCCTGCCCTTGCCCTTGCTATATCCAGGATCTCTGTTGTAGCAAGACATATGAAGAATATCGTATTGGAGGAGCAGGAAAAGGACTATGTAAGAACAGCATACAGCAAGGGGCTTTCAGCTAATAAGGTCTATATCTGCCACATCCTCCAAAACGCTCTTATTCCAACAATCACCATCATCGGTATGCTCACTGCAGGAGTATTGGGAGGAGCCATAGTGGTCGAGCAGGTGTTTAACCTGCCGGGGATTGGAACCCTTTTAATTAACGGGGTTACCACAAGGGATATACCGCTGGTTCAGGCCATCATAACCTATATAGCCTCAGTAGTGGTAATCATAAATTTTTTAATCGATATACTCTACAGAGCTGTAGACCCAAGAATATCGATTTAGGAGAATAAGATGAACGTAAAAGTCAAAGATCATAACCTGATAATAGGGGGAGGAATATTGTCCTTCCTCCTGCTTATTATGGGGGTGAGTTTTTTCTATCTGCCCCACTCAGTTACCGAGATAAATACAAGCTTAAGGCTCTCTCCGCCCAGCTCCTCCTATCTTTTGGGGACCGATAACTTCGGAAGAGATATCCTCAGCAGACTCATGAAGGGGTCCCAGACGGCTTTTCTGGTAGGGCTGATCTCTGTGAGCATAGGAAGCAGCATGGGGGTTTTTCTGGGAGCAGTCTCCGGATATTTCGGCGGGAGGATAGACGAGATCATCATGAGGATAGTAGATGCCATGATGGCTTTTCCCGGCATCCTATTTGCCCTTATGTTTATCTCTGTATTTGGAGTGGGGATCGAGAATACCATGATAGCCATCGGGATAATGTCTATACCTACATTTGCCAGGATAACCAGAAGTGGTTTCCTACGGGAAAAGGAGCTGGAGTATGTGAGAGCTGCCAGGGTAAGGGGAGCTTCCAACCTCAGAATTATCTACCACCATATCCTCCCCAATGTTTTATCCCCGGTAATAGTAGCTGCAACTATGAGTTTTTCAAATGCTATTCTGGCTGAAGCAGCCCTTAGTTATCTTGGGCTTGGAGTACAGGCTCCCAATCCCAGCTGGGGAAGGATGCTAAGTGAATCACAGATGTACTTTATGACAGCTCCATGGTATACACTGGCTCCCGGGATAATGATCAGTTTAACTGTACTGGCCCTTAATATGCTGGGAGATTTTTTAAGAGGTTATCAGAAAAGGTAGGAAAGTATGATTATTGATATTAAGGATTTAAATATATATTTTAATGAGAAGACAAGACTCCAGGCTGTTAATAACCTTTCATTCAGTGTTAGGAAGGGGGAGATATTTGGTCTTGTGGGTGAGTCTGGCTGCGGAAAAAGCCTGACATCCCTTGCTATTATGAGGCTCTTAAGAAGAAATGCCTCTCTCTCTGGGGAGATTAACTTTTTAGGGGAAAACATCCTAGATCTTCCCAAGAAGGAGATGTCTTCCCTGAGAGGGAGAGATATCTCCATGATCTTTCAGGAGCCTTTAACAGCACTAAATCCCCTCCACAGGGTGGGGAAGCAGATAGATGAGATCCTGAAGCTCCATACATCCCTTTCTAAAAGAGAGAGAAGGGAAAAAACTCTGAAACTCATGGAGGAGGTAAACTTAAGGGATTTAGAGGAAACTTATAAAAAGTTTCCCCATGAGCTTTCAGGGGGACAGAGACAGAGGATAGTGATCGCAATGGCTATTGCATGTGAGCCCAAACTAATAATAGCCGACGAGCCCACAACAGCCCTGGATGTAAGTACCCAGGCTCAGATCATAAACCTGTTGAAGGCGATAAATAAAAAAAGGGATAACTCCCTTCTATTTATATCCCACGACTTAGATCTAGTTGAGGGGCTTTGCCACAGGGTAGCAATAATGTATGCAGGTCATCTTGTAGAGGTGGTTGAGAAGCTTAGGGAGGCAAAGCACCCATATACCAGGTGTCTTTTGGATGCAATACCAAACCCGGCACACAAGGGTAGGGATCTCTACTCCATCCCAGGAAGGGTTCCCACCCTTGCTGAAAGAGGAGGAGGATGCCCCTTTGCTCCAAGGTGCCCCATGGCAAGAAAAAGATGCTATGAGATCCTACCAGAACTTCTAGAGAAAAAGGACGGACATCTGGTGAGATGTCCATATGTATAGGTGGATGAGGATGGAAAATATACTTGAAATTAAAAATTTGAAGAAGAGCTTCGGAGGTTCTAAATTATTTAAGTCCAGAAATCCCAAGGTAGCTGTGGACAATATCTCCTTTGAGATAAGGAGGGGGGAGATATTTGGCCTTGTGGGAGAATCGGGATGCGGAAAATCCACTACGGGAAGTCTTATAAGCAGACTTCTCAGTATCGACGGTGGAGAGATAATCTACAGAGGAGAGAATATCTCAAACTTAAAGGGACGGGCTCTTAAGAGTATGAGAAAAAATATCCAGATGATCTTTCAGGACCCCTACCACTCCTTAAACCCTAAAAAAACTTTGGGATGGATCCTAATGGAGCCCATGATAATTCATAATCTATACTCCAAGGAGGAAAGAGGTAAAAAGATCCTGGAGATGCTGGAGATAGCAGGCTTCGATGAAAGCTTTCTCAAGAAGTTTCCCCATGAACTTTCAGGGGGGCAGAGGCAGAGGGTGGCAATCCTCGCAGCTCTTATGTGTGAACCGGATTTTGTCATAGCAGATGAAGCTGTATCTGCCCTGGATGTCTCTGTTCAGGCCCAGATATTAAACTTTATGAAGGAGCTTCAGAGGAAGATGGGATTGACCTACCTCTTTATATCCCACGACCTGAATGTAGTCTACTATATGTGTGACAGAATAGCGGTAATGAAGGACGGAAGAATTGTAGAGGTAGATGAAGCTGAGAGGCTGTATACCAATCCAAAGCATCCCTACACAAGCTCTCTTTTAGAAGCAGTTCCAGGGAGAAATAAAATGGAAGAGTAGCTTATACAAAGCTGCTCTTCCATTTTTTATTCTAAACTATATTCCATTTTCAATTTATTTTTAAGAGATGCTCCCTCCCCTGTTTGCAGTCAAAAAATTATAAATGGCTAAAGTAGGGATTTGAAGGAAGGTGGGGGAAAGATTTGAATAGTAACCACAGAGGAAGATTTGTAAACCACCTTAAAAATAATGAAGCTTAGAGGAGACCATATGAATATAGTAATTGCAGGGGGAGGAGATGTTGGGATAAAGATCGCCCAGAAACTCATCTATGAAGGCTACAATGTCACCCTCATCGAAAGAGAGGGCAGCTTAATAAATATGTTAAAAAACAAGTTGGATGCCATGATCATCAGGGGGGATGCCACAGATGTGACTACCCTTCAGAGGGCGGATATTTCTAATGCCACTCTCTTCATAGCTGTCACAAGCACAGACACCGACAACCTGGTAGCCTGCAGCCTTGTAAGGAAGATTTGCGGGAGTACTATAAATATCGCCAGCAAGATCAATGAATACAATCAATTTTTCTCCCACAAGGGAGTTTCCCCAAAGGATTTCGGCATCGATGCCACTATTACCCCATGGGAACTCACTGTAAAAAAGGTAATCGAGCTCATTTATAACCCGGATATCTTTGAAGTGGCCAGTTATGCGGGAAGTATGGCTCAGATGGTAGGGGTGAAGGTAGGAAAGGACTTTCCATATTCCTCCACTCCCCTCTTTGAAGTGGCCCTCAAGGACAGTATGCTTACCCGTATAAGGCTAGTTGCCATCCAGAGATCGGGAGATATAATAATTCCAAGGGGAGAGAGCAGGATATATCCCAACGACAAACTGTATTTTGTGGGAAAAACAGATGTGGTAAAGGAGGTAGTAAAGAAGTACTTCTCCCTAAACATCAGTCTGGATAACATAATAATAACAGGAGGAAACAAGAAGGTTGTAAAACTGGCAAAGCTTCTCTCCAAGCTCAAAAGGACGGTGACCATTATAGAGGAGGATAAAAGGAGGTGCCAGGAGCTCTCTGCCCACCTGGAGGATGCCCTGGTGATAAACGGACTGGCAACGGACAGAAATCTCTTGGAGGAACTGAAGATGGAAAATTCCTGTGTTGTAAATATGAGTAACGATGATGAGTACAATATCCTTTCGTCATTTATGGCCAAGAAGTATGGGGCATCTAAAACAATCTGCATGATAAAGCATAGTTCCATTGTAAGTGTAATAAATAATCTGGCTCCTATAGATACTGTGTTTTCCCCCCATGCTCTTACTGTGGGGGAAACCCTGAAGCTCACGAGAAAGGATGATTTATTTTCCGTATCTCCCTTTACAGAGATAGAGGCTGAGACCATAGGAATAAATATTACGGAGAATCTACCCATTCTGGGCATCCCCCTTAAAAGTATTCCACTCCCTCCGAAAACCATAATCGGAGTAATCATAAGGGGGAAAGAGGTGATCATCCCTACAGGTGATGATAAAGTAATGCTGGGGGACAGGATAGTTATATTCCTTCTTTCCACCGAGATCTATGAAGTCAAAAGAATGTTTTCCAAAAGGTAGTGAGTGCGTATGAACTGGAAACTAATATTAAAGATTCAGGGATTTCTTTTGATTATACTGGCGGCCATGATGATAGCTCCCCTCGCCTTTGCCCTCTACTACAGGAGTTCCGATATTTGGGCCCTATCTATATCGATATTAGTAAGCCTGACCCTGGGTACCTTCTTTGTCCTTGCCTTTAAATCTCAGAAGAGAATCGGCACAAGGGAAAGCTTTGTATCGGTATCCATGGGATGGATTCTTGCATCGGTATTTGGAGCCCTCCCCTTCTACATCCATGGTTCCTTTGGTCCCTATATAGACTGTGTCTTCGAGGCCATGTCTGGGTTTACCACAACAGGAGCTACAATCCTCACAGATATTGAGGCAATTCCCAAGGGACTTCTCTTCTGGAGAAGCCTTACCCATTGGCTGGGGGGAATGGGAATAGTCCTTTTGACCATAGCGGTTCTTCCCACCCTGGGCATGTCTCCGGGACTTCTCTACAGGGCGGAGGTGCCGGGTCCCATAAAGGATCGACTGAAGCCAAAGATCAAGGATACAGCCAAGATACTCTGGCTGATCTACCTCTTTATGACCCTCTTAGAGACCCTTTTTCTTATGGTAGGGGGGATGAACCTCTACGATGCTCTGTGCCATACCTTCGGTACCCTGGCAACTGGGGGATTTTCCACCTATAGTGAATCTGTAGGCGGGTTTAGGAGTACATATATAGAGGTGGTTATTATAGTATTTATGTATCTTGCAGGGATCAACTTTACCCTTCACTTTTACCTGGTGCAGGGAAGGCTTAAGGATTTCTTTAAGGATCGTGAGTGGAAGTTTTACACCGGGATCCTTGTAACAGGAGTAGTCCTTATATCCCTCAATCTATATTTTTCAGAACTACCTTTGTACAATGAAAGCTATATGAGGTCTCTGCGGGACTCAGCCTTTCAGGTTGTTTCCATAACCACCACCACAGGTTATACTACTGCAGATTTCAACCTCTGGCCCTCCTTCTCATCTCTTCTATTGGTATTCCTCATGTTTCTGGGAGGATCTGCCGGATCTACAGGAGGAGGAATAAAACAGATCAGAGTTCTTATTATCTTCAAGCACCTATGGCATGAGGTCAAAAAACTTGTATATCCCAGAGCTGTCTTCTCCCTCAAGGTGGGAGATCAGATAATAGATGAAGATATCGTGAAAAATGTTCTGGCATTCTTTATGTTTTTCATTATCTTCTTTGCAGGGATCACACTTTTCCTGGCTTTCCAGGGATACGATATAGTCACATCCTTTTCTGCTTCCATAGCAACTTTAGGAAATATCGGTCCGGGACTGGCGAGGGTGGGAGCTGTGGAAAACTACAGTTTCTTCGATCCTTACAGCAAGGGACTCCTTATCTTTGCTATGCTCCTGGGCAGACTTGAGATCTTTTCAGTTCTGATCCTCATGTACTCCCTGGTAACCAGAAGAAGATAGGCCTCACTGAATAATAAAAGAAAGCTTTT
>CAYSGC010000058.1:0-14544 GCA_964430145.1 uncultured Fusobacteriaceae bacterium
AAGAATAAAAGACTCCCCTCTGAAAAAAGTTATAGAGGGGAGTTCTGATTTTATTGATGTTTGCTCCTGATTGTTATGGATTTCATTAATTGAAGAAAAATTATAGTAAGGTAGAGAGTGGCTTTTATTTTTTCTCTTTTTTTTCCTTTTCTTTTTTTCCCAGATCGCAGCAGTCCATTCTTCCAGATCCAAAGCTTTTCTTGTTTGAATCTTCAATTTTTCCCAAAAGTCTTCTGAAGAAACCTTTTTTCTCCTCAGGATGACTAACTCCTTTTACTTCCTGGATGGAGATAACCTCATATCCTTCTGACTCAATAGACGATTTTAAAACTTCCTCACTTACTCCACCAGACACATATGCTTCCTTTTTATCTAGAAGAACTCTAACTTCATCCACACCCTCTAGTGAGGAGAGTTTTTTCTCTATTTTCTCTGCACACTTGCTACATGCCATTCCCTCAATCACTACCTTCTTCATATTGTACCTCCCTGTATTTATTAGTCTTTAATCTTGGATCTCCAACGCTTCATAAGAAGTGAATTACTCACCACTGAAACGGAACTGAAAGCCATGGCACCTCCTGCAATTATTGGGCTCAAGAGGAAGCCTGTAAGAGGATATAGTGCTCCTGCAGCAAGGGGAAGTCCCAGAGAGTTATAGAAGAATGCCCAAAAGAGGTTCTGTTTGATCTTTTTCATAGTATATCTGGACAGCTCCATGGCTACGACTACATCTCTAAGGTCCTCCTTAATAAGAACAATGTCTCCTGACTCTATTGCAACATCTGTTCCGCTTCCTATGGCTATCCCTATATCTGCCTGGGTGAGAGCAGGAGCATCATTTATACCGTCTCCAACCATGGCAACTTTTCTTCCCTCTAGCTGTAGCCTCTTTATATTTTCGGATTTATCCTGGGGAAGTACCTCAGCCAAAACTCTTTTTATTCCCACCTGTCTGGCTATCGCTTCAGCAGTTCGCTTGTTGTCCCCTGTTATCATTATTGATTCAACTCCTATATTATCTAGAGCCTGAATAGCCTTGGCTGAGTGCTCCTTCAGTGTATCGGCCACAGCTATGATACCGGATATCTTTTTGTCTACGGCTATAAGCATTGCAGTTTTTCCCTCTTCTTCAAGCTTTTCTAAGTTCACCAAGGCTTTTTTGTAATCTATCTCCCTCTCCTCTAGAAGCCTCTTATTTCCCAGATGAATAAGGTTATTTTTGTATTTAACCTCAATTCCCTTTCCGGTTATGGAATTAAACCTATCTGGATCTACAATTTTTAACTTTTTTTCCTTTGCATGGTTTACTATGGCTTCTCCAAGGGGGTGCTCCGAGTTCTTTTCTGCTATTGCTGCAAATAACAGCAAATCGTCCTGTGGGAGGTCTGAGAGAGAAATTATGTCGGTTACCTGGGGCTCCCCCCTGGTAAGGGTTCCCGTTTTATCAAATACTACTGTATTGATCTTCTGAGCCATCTGCAGACTCTCGGCATTTTTAAATAATATCCCATTTTCTGCCCCCTTACCTGTGCCTACCATGATAGCAGTGGGAGTTGCCAGCCCCAGAGCACATGGACAGGCGATGATCAGTACAGCCACAAAGATTGTCAAGGCAAAGGCTACTCCTCCGAAAAAGTACCAGGCTGTGCTGGCCACTATAGCTATTCCCACAACTACAGGAACAAAGTAGGAGGAGATTATATCTGCCAGTTTCTGAATGGGCGCCTTGCTTCCCTGGGCTTCCTCTACCAGCTTGATGATCTGGGCCAGAGCTGTATCTGCTCCTACCTTTGTAGCCTTAAATTTAAAGCTGCCGGTTTTATTGATAGTAGCTCCTATCACCAATGCACCCACGCTTTTTTCAACAGGAATACTTTCTCCTGTAATCATGCTTTCATCTACACTTGAGTGCCCCTCTATGATCTCCCCGTCAACTGGAACCTTCTGTCCGGGTTTTACCAGGACAATGTCGTCAACTACAACCTCTTCCACAGGTATCTCCATCTCTCTATCCTCTCTAACTACCAGAGCTGTTTTAGCTGAAAGACCCATGAGTTTTTTGATAGCTTCACTGGTTTTCCCCTTGGCTTTTGCCTCTAAAAACCTCCCCAGAAGAATGAAGGCAACAAGAATACCGGCGACCTCAAAATAAAGCTCGTCATGTCTCCTCTGAATCATGGTCCATATGCTGTATAAAAATGCCGATCCGGTCCCTATAGCAACCAGGGTATCCATATTGGCCGTCCTAGCCTTTATAACCGACCTTATCCCCTTAGTATAGAACTCATAACCTACAAGCATTATAGGAAGGGTTATCACCAGCTGAATTACTCCCATATTATCCTCTACAAACTTATTTACAGGCAACCCCATATGGGGACCCATTGCAAAGTACAGGAGTGGAAGGGAGAGAATCATGGCAACAGTCGTCCTGTGTTTCAATGACCTGATCTCCCTCTCCCTGGCTTCCTTCTCCAGATCCTTACTTTCGGTATCTAAAAAGTTTTCATAGCCTACATCCTCTATGATCTTTCTTATCCTCCTGGAGTCAAGAGTTTCGGGATCATACTTAATCTGAGCTTTTTCCGTAGGAAGCAGATTTTTTTCCTTTATCCCAGGAAGCTTCTCCAGAGCCGATCCTACAATACCTATACAATGGGGGTTGTCCATGCCAAGCACCCTGAGGTTTAAGGTAGACAACTTCTCAGATTTTTTTATACTATAGCCGGAGTTCTCTATCACCCTCTCAAGCTCCCTCTCATCGATCTCTTCTATATGGTATTCTATTGTCGCCCTGCCAGTTGCCAGGTTGACGTTGGCACTCTCTACTCCTTTTTGGTTGTTTAAGTTCTTCTCTATCTTAGCAGCACAGGATGCACAGCTCATTCCCTCAATGGGAATGGTACACCTCTCTAGTCTGCTACCGACTAAACTTTCCCCTTGATTTTTATCTGAGCCATTACTTTTAAAGGCTTCATAGCAGTGCTTACTGCAGAAGTAATAGGTTTTGCCCTCTTTTTCCAGTGTAAATTTTGTTTTTTCTGGATCAACCTCCATTCCGCAAATAGGATCCTTTGCCATAATATACCTCCTCTCAAATATATGAAATTTACGTTACTTACCTACTATATCAATTCAACTTTAATCTACAAGAATTCTATTTTTTTTCCTACAAAAAACATCGGTCCAGAGAAGGCGGTAAAAAAGAAGAGGGTAGAAAAGAGGATAGGATAGAACTATAGGATGGGTGGTTTAGAGGAGAATCTATGGAGTTTCTACTTCCAGGTATGGTGCAGCTGGATATTGATGAGAGATATCAAAATTTTATATAGGGTTAAACAAATACTTATAGAGAAAAAAGAGAGAGTATAAAGTATAAATAGGGCTCAATTTTAATGAGCCCTATTTATGTAGAAATTATTCTGCTAATATGACATCATCTGATTGTGGTATCCGCCTCTCTGCATCATCATGGGGCCTCCCATAGGTCCCATCATATCTACTCCTAATTTCTCCTTTATCTCCATTCTGTTTCTGAGCATGTTTTTATACATATCTGAGTGGAGTTTGGACCTCTTATCTATAAGGATGTCTATATTTTTTTTATTTGGTTTATCCTTGAGCATCTCTCTCTCAATCTCAAGGTCAATAGATCTCATCTCCAACATGAGCTTGTGGTTCTCCCTCATATGGGCGTTCATCATCTCCTGGAATTCATTCTGTTGTTCAGGGGTAAGGCTGTGCATATACCCTGCCTCTCTCGTCATAGGTATTCCTCTACTCTCCCCCATCATATGGTTTTCTGCCACCACGTTTAGGGAAACTACTACCATGCATACTGCTAAAAGTTTTTTCACTGCAAACACCTCCAAAAATAAAAATATCTAAAAGTTAATACAGTTTTTGATCAAAAAATCCTCCTTGAAGATCACAGGTATAAGAGGTTGGCTTTATCTTTTATATCTTTAGTCGATCTTTAATAGAGGAGAAGTGAAGGAGGCGGGGTAAAATTTTGTATAAGAGAAATTACAGGTAACTATGAGAGCTATATCTTTAGCGAGGTGAGTCTATATGAAAAAAGTTTTCTTTATAATTGTTTCTATAGTCATAATTTTTTCAGGATACTATCTCTATACCACAGAATTTTGGGAGCCTAAGTCCTCCTACACGGGAGGAGAGGTTGCAAGTGTGGCTGAGCTTCAGGAGAAGGTAGAAGCTGTAAAGGAGGAGCTGAAAGAGAAGGGCGAATACAGATGTTGTATCCAAAATGACTGCGCCTGGTGTGCCATCTACATGGGACACTGTGTGTGTGGTGATCTGGTCGAAGTGGAAGGAAGGGAGCAGTCGTGCCCAGAGTGTGCAGCAGCCTGGGACAGGAAGAGGGGAAAGATCCCGGGAGTTGATCCAGATGCAGTAGAGGTAATTACCTTTGGAGTGTATGGCTTTGAAAATGAGGGAAAACACTACCATCCACCATTAAAGGGGGAGGAGGAAGGCGGTCTGGAGAACCATCATCACGGCGAGGAGGTCGAAGGAATGATGCCTGAAGAAGGTGAGAATCACCACCATGATAACGATGCCCACCATAGTAGCGGAGAGACGGAGTTAGAGAAAAAACTTCTTTCCCATGATGAGATCCATAAAAGTGGGACAGAGCATAGCCATTAAAGGGGGAGGTAGTATGAAAAAGATCTTTTTAACTTTATATATGGTCCTATCAATTGTCGCTTTAGGAAGAGTCGTTGAATATGAGATAGATATAGCCTATACAGAGGTAAACTTTACAGGAAATCCTGTAATGGCTATGACACTAAACGGAGGAATACCGGGACCTACTTTGGAGTTTACAGAAGGGGATACTTTAAGGGTAACCTTCAACAATCATATGGAGACAGAATCATCTATACACTGGCACGGTCTGCTTTTACCAAACGATCAGGATGGAGTCCCCTACCTCACTACACCTCCCATAAAGCCGGGAACGAGCTTTACTTACGAGTTCCCTCTCATACAATCGGGGACATACTGGTATCACTCCCATACAGGCCTTCAGGAGCAGAGAGGAGTTTATGGAAGTATTGTAATCCACCCGAGGGAAAAGAAGGAGATGGAGGAGTATGTAGTGGTTATATCCGACTGGATAGATGAGGATCCTCTTCAGGTTCTCAAAAACCTAAAGAAGGATGGAGACTACTATGCCCTTAAACGAGGAAGGGTACAGTCCTGGGAGAGATTTATAAAGGAGAACAGGGTAGGAGAAAGAATCATAGGATCTCTAATGAGGATGGGTCCTATGGATCTTTCTGATGTAGGTTATGATGCTTATCTCATAAATGGAAGGGAGCACATCTCCCTTGATGGAATACCAGAGGGAACCCCTGTTAAACTTAGAATAATCAATGCAGCTGCATCTTCCTATTTCTTTCTCTCTTATTCCAATGGAAATATGAAAGTCGTTGCGGCGGATGGAAAAGACGTGATTCCTATAGATATGGATGAGATTCTTATGGGAGTAGCAGAGACCTATGATGTAATCGTAGAAGCTGGAGGAACCTTTACTGCTACAGCCCAGGACCATACTGGTAAAGCAATGCTCCGTATATCACAGGGTAACGACTCTAAGGAAACCATGGACCACTCGATGCATATGATGAAAGAAGAGAAGGAGGATATGATCCATGATGATCACCAAATGATGGGGCATAATGAAGATACTATGGATTCAGCTATGGCTGAGCATAAATCTACACCTTCTATGGACATGACTCACGATATGCATAGCATGACAGAGGGAGTCTACTATGACTTTCTCAGAGCTGTAGAGCCAGCTTCCTATGCAATGGGAACAAAAGAACGTGAAGTCGCCCTGCGTCTTACAGGAGATATGGAAAACTATGTATGGACCTTTGATAATAGGACTCTTATAGAGAGTGATAAGATATTAATTAAAAAGAGAGAAAGGGTGAGGTTTGTCCTGAGCAATGAAACTATGATGCACCATCCTCTGCACCTTCACGGCCATTTCTTCAGGGTAATAAACAAGCACGGAAGCTATTCGCCCCTGAAGCATACTGTAGATGTACCTCCTATGGGGACTATAACCATAGAGTTTGAAGCAGATGAAGAGAAGGACTGGTTCTTCCACTGCCACAACCTCTACCATATGAAGACTGGTATGGCCAGAGTAGTAAGCTATGAAGGGAGTGAACCTGATAAAGATATAGCCAAGAAACTGTCCTGGGATAAAAAATGGTTCTCAAAGGGGGAGATCACAGGAGCAAGTAATTACTCAGGAACTGATGTTGCTGTATTTAATACCAGAAATAAAATAGGTTTCTCTGGAAGAGCTTCCTATGAGGGGGAACACCATGCCGATCTTTACTACAGCAGGTATATAAACAGGTTCCTCTCTCTAGTCGTGGGGTTTAATATGGAGGAAGATGATGATGGAGAGGTTGATAACAGGGGATTCCTTGCAGTGGAATACCTTCTGCCCCTTCTTATAGAAACTGAGCTGAGGCTCTATGATGACGGAGATCTGGAAGCTGAATTCTTCAGTGAGCTGCAGCTAACTGATAGGGTGCAGTTTAACTGGGAGATCGATACAGAGGGGGAATACTTTCTGGAGCTAGAGTACAGGTATAGAGAGTGGCTTTCCTTTACAGCAAACTCCCACTCTGAGTACGATGAGGGAGTAGGAATAAAGGTAAGATTCTAAAAGGACCTCCCTAGGGAGGTCCCTCTAATTTGGGGAAGATCTATCCATAAATTAGCTTTTTATCTCATCCTTCATCCTCTGAAACTCCTCCCTTGAGATCTCTCCCCTGACATACCTTCTAAGGGGGTCTTCCTCGGGAGTGACCCTGGGAGTTGTCTCTACCGGTGAAAGGCAGAGGAATGAATATGAATAACATGGCTACTCAGGGATAATCGTAGCAGTATAAATTGAAAAAAGATTCTCTTAGGTTTTTTTCCCAGATATAGAGGAAATTCCATATGCCCTTCCTAGTCATTAGAACTCCAATCTATTTATTAGGGAAGTTTTTATGAATAGAAAAGTAATAGTACTGATCCTTAAAAGAGGGATAATGTAATTTAAAAGGAACTCCAGCTGAGGCTCCTATAATGGTTAGAAATATAATTTACATGTAATTTTGGAAAGCCCTTACCTCTTTAAGGGTATGATATTATTTAGAGGTTTTTTATGACCTCGTCAATCAGCCACTCATACACCTTTTTTTCTTCATTACTAACATTGTGTTCATGTAGCCTCATAGCCAGAACTTCTTGGACTGTTCTAATTTCTATATGTAGCAGGGTTTCTCTGATATTTACAGAGAGATTCGTGTCCATGGCATCGGTATACAGAATTATATCTTCTATCCTTCCCCTGTCTACTTCTATTCCAATGTCTACTCTTCCCCACTGAAACTGGTGTTCCAGCTGAAGCTGCCACTCTGGGCTGTCCCCATATCTCCAGTTCCATTGGGAGTATTTTTCATAGAGAGATTTCATATCTGTATCCATGGAAATGCCGTCTATTTCTACAATCTCCTGAACCTCCCCGTACTCTTTTTCAAACTGATCAATTAGAGCATGCCCATAGATGCCTATATCATTTCTTCCTGTTATCTCACTGAGGTTTACCACTCTAGAACGTACCGATTCAATTCCCTTGGATTTCATCTTACCCTTGGATACAGTAAGGTAATCCTGGAGTCTGCTAAAGTCTGTATCGATTAATATGGTTCCATGGTGATATGCTTTTTCCTCTGAAAAAAAGAAAGCATTCCCAGAAAACTTTTTTCCCTCTACTACCAGGTCATTTCTTCCTGTAAAGGTAGCAGCTATCCCTAAAGACTGTACCGCCTTCAGTATTACTTCTACCTGACGATCAAAATCATAGTTTTCCCTTTTCATTAGGAAGGTAAAGTTCAGGTTGCCAAGATCATGGTAAACAGCTCCTCCTCCAGAAAGCCTTCTTGCTACCTTCCCCCCATTACCTTCCAAGTCCCTGCACCTGCATTCCTTCCAAGGGTTCTGGTTTCTTCCTATAACTACGGTATGATCATTTTGCCATAGATAAAGAATAATCTCGTCCTCTCTAAGTTCCTTCAACAAAAACTCCTCATATGCCAAGTTGAACCATGGATTATAAGAATTGGACACTACAAGTTTAGGATTCATCTTATTCAAAATGCAGTGCACCTCCATTTAGCCCCAATGCCGCTTCATGAATTGCCTCTGCTGTAGTTGGATGGGCGTGTATAGTCTTAATGATCTCACGGGATCCCAAGCCGTTTCTGATGCATAATGCCGCTTCAGTTATCATATCGGAGGCATGAGGTCCTACAATAACAGCTCCTACAAGCTTCTTTTCATCGATATCTTCTATAAGCTTTACAAATCCCATTGAATCTCCCAGGGCAAGTGCTTTTCCATTTGCCTCGAAAGGAAATTTAGATACCTTTATATTTCTTCCTTCTAGTTCACTTTCGCTATATCCTGCTGTAGCTATCTCAGGCATTGTAAATACTACGTTTGGCACTACAGAGTAGTTCATTGCTTCCTCTTCTCCGGCTATATGTTTTACTGCTACGACTCCCTGGTGGGAAGCCACGTGGGCTAAAAGCATCTTTCTGGTCACATCACCTATAGCATAGATATTAGGAATATTGGTCTGCATAAACTCATTTACTTCTATTCCGTTACCGTATTCATTGAGAACTAACCCAACTTTTTCATGGTCTATCCCTTCAAAACAGGTATCTCTTCCCACTGCAATAAGAACCTTGTCTGCAGAAAAGTATCTCTTTTCTTCTCCGATCATCACTTTCACTATGGATTCATTATCCTCTCCGTCCAGTATCTCTGTCACTGCTCCATTGGAGATGACACGAATTCCCTTTTCCTTTGCCGACTGAAGAATAACCTCAACAACATCCTCATCTATTGTATTTAAAATAGAGTCTGCATATTCTACTACGGTTACCTGAACTCCAAAGGAAGCGTATATAAAGGCAAATTCCATTCCTATTATTCCGCCTCCAATTATAATCATCTTTCCGGGCATCTCCTTCAGCTCCAGAGCCTCCTTGCTAGTAATTATATTTTTAGAGTTGCTTCCTGGAATATTAAGTTGAGAGACTTTTCCCCCTGTGGCAATAATAATATTTTCTGCATGGATAGTGGTTTCATTCAACCCTTCCTTTACCATAACTGTATTTTTATCTATGAGGTCTCCCATACCTTTAACTACTTTAACATTACGTTTTTTAAGGAGAAAGTCTATCCCAGAGACTAGCTGGCCCACAATTTCATTCTTTCTCTTCATAACGCCTTTGAGATCAACTGCTGCATTTTCAACACCGATTCCCATCTTTTCTGCTTCCCTTACAAGGTGAAATACTTCAGCTGAACGTACTAAGGTTTTAGTAGGGATACATCCCTCATTTAGACACGTTCCTCCCAGCTTATTTTTTTCGATGAGAACGACTTTTTTACCTAGTAGGCCAGCCTGGAGAGCAGCCACATAGCCTCCTGGCCCTCCTCCTATTATGGCAATGTCGGCCTCTATCTTCTCTTTCTTTGGCTTCAGCATATTCCCAAAATAACTGGAGGCACTTCCAGTCTTTGCCTTACCTGCTTTCTTTTTTTCTTTAACTTTCTCTGCACCTGCCGGAATCTTAAATAGAGGCTCGCCGATGGATATTGAAGCCCCCACCTCTACCAGCACATCTTTTATCTCACACTGAAAACCTGCCGTAGTAGAAACACTTCCCTTTTTAGATTCAATATCCAGCAGTTTATCTCCTTTTTTTACTGTATCCCCCGGACTGACATAAATTCTTGTGATCTTACCGCTGTCGGAATGCCCTGTAAGCTTTTCAAGCTTTATCACTCCCATTACTCTTCCCCCTTTTTATGTTAAGCATCAACAAAAGGCAGTATTAACTGCCTTTTGTAAAAAAGAACTATTTAATTATTAAAAATCATTTTCAAACTCATTGATAGCGTCTCTAAGGATTGTAACACTATAAGCCACAGTAGGTCCTCCACCAAATGCAGCAGCTACCATTGCAGCCTCCATAAGTTCCTCTCTTGTCGCTCCAGCTTCCATAGCTTTATATGTATGGAAAACAATACAGTATTCACATCTGTTATATACCCCGATAGCTACACTGATTAATTCCTTGAATTTTATATCCAGCTCTCCTGCTGCATATGAAGTTCCCATAAGGTTCATAAATGCTCCCATATGCTCCTCATTGGTTTTGGATACCTCTTCTAAACCTCCAATAAATGAATTAAGTACCTCTCTTGGATTTTTCATAAATATTCCCCCTCTTTAATTAAGTGCTATACTAATAGCTAGTATAGCACTTAATTTTTGAAAAAACAATACCACGATTTATCTGGAAGATAAATCGCAGTATTAAACGTTCTTTACCATTTTAGAGAGAACTTCCTTAAATATATCTAAATCCTTCTCTGAAATATCTTTCTTCAAATCCCTGTTAAAAGACTCACCTATAGGAAGAGTCTTTTCTCTCAGCTCCATCCCTTTTTTTGTAAGCTCTATAGAAGATACTCTTCTGTCGGTTGCAGTTTTTTTTCTGACAATATATCCATCTTTTTCCATTCTGTCCATGAGACGAACTACTGTGGAACTTTTAATATTCATTTTTTTCCCAAGCTCAAGCTGACTTATACTGCCAAACTTTCCTAGATAAAAAAGTGCTATCCATTGAACCCTTGTGACTCCTTCCTTTAGCAATCTGTCATTAAAGCTATCTGTTATTTTCTTGCTGGCATTGCTGGCAAACCATGCAGCACAATCATCGATATCAAACATTCTTATCTCCCTTTCATTTTTATCTGATTACTATTTAGTATATCAGATAATTCCCTTTAAAACCAAAGAAAGGAAACAAAAAATTTAAAAGTAGTAGAAAAAAAAAGAGTTAAAAGAAAGAGAGAGCTCCTATTGAAGCTCTCTCTTTTGGTATTGATTATTCTTCCTTAAGGTATGAATTTACTGCAACAGCCAGAAGGGCTCCTGCCACTGGGGCAATGATATATATCCAAAGGTGGGTTAGGTCCCTTGCAGCAAGAGCAGGGGCAATGGACCTGGCTGGATTCATGGAAGCTCCGGTAACGGGCCCAGCAAACATTGCTTCCAAACATACTGTTCCCCCTATGGCCACCCCGGCCATGAACCCCTTCTCCTTGGCTCCGGTGGCCACGTGGAGGATTACAAACATGAGGATGAATGTAAGAAGAACCTCGAAGATAAAGGCTCCACCAGGTGAGATGGAGGGAAGGGTCATACCCAGGGAGGTATTTTCAGGGAAGATGGTCTTCAGCAAAAAACTTGATGAAACTCCACCTAGAACCTGAAAGATTATGTACCCCAGGGAGTCTCTTGGAGAGATCTCTTTCCTTGATAAAAATGCAATGGTCACAGCAGGATTTAGGTGAGCTCCTGAAAGGTCTCCCAGGGAATAGATCATAGCCATAACAACAAGACCAAAAACTATTGCTATTCCAGGATGGGTAATGGCCCCACCGCTGAAATCATTGATGACAATGGCTCCGGTTCCTGCAAAAACAAGGATAAAGGTACCGATAAACTCAGAAATATACTTTTTCATAACATCTCCTTGAAAATTTTTTTAATAGTGGCTTGAGGTCGACATTCCTAGTCATATCTTTTCGAGTAGAATTTTGTGTGGTTATTTAATTATTACTCTATACCGGATATGATTTTTAATTTCTGTGAATTGCTTTTACAACACTCAAATACAGACTTAAATTCTACGCTTTCCTCAATTATTAAACGGATCTCTCTAGATGAATTATATTGTGCAGCTTCCATTTTTTCTGTGTTTCCTTCCTGGGCTTTTTTCTACAGCAGCCCCCCACCCCAAAGTTTCCCATAACAAGGTGAAATCCAAGCATAATTATTAAATTTCTTGAAAGTTTTCACTTCCAGAGCACGTGAATAAAATCTGAAATAATCACTTTTTAGCGTTTATTTTATAGGGCGAAAACTTATATTCTAAGTTTAATATACTTATGTGTCAGAAGTATGGCAAGGGGAGCTTATAGAAACTATGTGCAACTTTCAAAGGAAAAAGGCTAAAGGATGAATCATAAAAAGTTGAAAAAAGGGGGTTCTGAAATCTTTAAAGGGCCGGTGCAAAAAAATCTGTAAATATGTTTAAACAATCAGCTTCCTACACCTGAATATAAAAGCAGCTTTAAGATATAACACTTAATTGGAATAGGTGATGGAATAGAATGGTGAAAAAGATATTGCCCAAGGAATATGACTGGAAGCTCAGGAGGGTCAAATGAGGTTTTTTAAAGGCATATGGATATTAGGTGCTGGAGGCAACAATATGGAGCGTAGCTTGTACAGTATGGAGAGGGATTCTAACTACTATGATTTTTCAATGAGCAGGAAGCCCAAAGAGTACGGTAAGGATCTGCAGGAGAGGATAGAAAGTGGGTCTCCTTTGCGGTGAACTCCTACCCTGAGTATGACGAGGAAGTTGGAATAAAGTTAGGATTTTAAAAAGACCTCCTTGGGAGAGGTCCTTTTAATTGGGGGAAAATATCTATCCATAAATTAGCTTTTTATCTCATCCTTCATCCTCTGAAACTCCTCCCTTGATATCTCTCCCTTAACATACCTTTCCTTTAACAGGTCTAAGGGTGTATTTCTCGGAGTATGCCCTGAGAAGTGGTTTTGAGAGTTATCTCTACTGGTGAAAAGCCTAAAAAGAATAAATATAAATATAATGGGGAAGGCAAGGTGCATGATACTCATCAACCATCCCAAGATTCCATTGTTATAATACATATGATACATAGTGTTACCTCCTAAGGTTTTTAAGATATTTAATGTCTTAAACTCTTGCAGAGATCAAAGACTTTACATAGTAAAACTGATCCGTAGAGATGATATTGTCCTCAAGCTTGAACTCAAGAAGGTTGTAGGGTCTCTCAACATCTGTTTTGGAATATGTAAGGAGCAGGAGTTCACCCTCTCCCTGAATCATAACAATGTTGTTACCAGACTTGTCATCCAAAAGAAGTATTCCCAGCTCCTCATTCTCTGAAAGAACCTCCAACCTGTCGCTTCCTCTACTGTTATTGAGGAGCTTTGAGGTGTCCACCTTATCTTCAGCCATCCATGAAAGAGTTGCTTTCCTGGCCTCCACTATAGAGATCCTTTCATATCTTTTTATGGATGGCGAATCATCCTGGTGATCTGCAAATGTTATATCCTTAAGAAAAACTGATAGACTCAGTAGAAATAAACTTAATAATAACTTCCTTTTCATCTTACTACCTCCTAAATTCTATTGTGCAATTATTATAATCAACTTTTATGTCAGAAGTGTGGCAAGTTAAGGAATTTAAAGTAGATCTATCTTCCTCTGGTAAACCGGGCACAGATATAAAGGATAATAGAAGGGAGAGCAAGCCACTGGACGATGGGAACTATCCCTATATGTGTCCCCGGTATCATAGGCATGAGCTCAGAGTATGCCCAGGATCTCCTCACTACGACATTGAGTATTTCGCTGTAGGCGGTATAAGCAGTTCCCATAAGGGTAACAGCTAGGTAGTCCCTTACCCTGGGAGCAAAGAACCAGGTATTGCTTTTCTTGAAGAGGGACCATGTAACAATAGATATCCCCATTATCATTATGTCCCCTATGGTGCAGTGGACTCTATACCACACAATAATATTTATCTCATCTGTTATATCGGTGAAGAATGGGGTCTGAACCCACTCCCACATGCCAAAGATAAGAAACCCGAAGAAAAAGAAAGTTATGAAATACTTCATTCTTTTAATCATATATACCTCCTGAGTATTTTAATTGAGATGATTCTACCATATCTATACAGAAAAAGACGAAAATTCTTTTTTCATATAGGTGACACAAATCTGACACAAAAGATGAGTACAATGACTTTGTAAATAAAAAAAAGCAACAACAAATTAGGAGGAATAAGAATGAAAAAAATAATAGCAGTTTTAGCAGTAGTAGTATCAGCAGGAGCATTTGCACAGACGATGGATCACTCAGCGCACGGAAATATGGATAACTCGGGACAGATGGACCACTCGGCACACCAGAATCACGGGGGAATGATGCAGCAGATGAACAACCTTACACCGGAGCAGCAGGCTGAGTACAATGAGCTTCACGGGAAGCACAGATCAGCGATGCAGAAGTCTATGCTTGAGATGAAGGAGATCAATTTAAAGATACAAAAAGAGATGCTAGCTGAAAAGCCAAACCAGAGAAACATCAATAGACTTGTGGATCAAAAATCAAAGCTTCAGGCTCAGAAGCAGAAGGATATGCTGAAGTTCAGACTTGAGATGAAGGAGAAGTTTGGTATCGAGATGATGGGCGGAATGATGAATGGCGATAAGAAGTGCGGAATGATGGGTAAGATGGACTCCAAGGGAATGAAAAATAAAAAGGGAATGATGTCGAACAGATCGATGTCTGC
>CAYSGC010000059.1:0-2751 GCA_964430145.1 uncultured Fusobacteriaceae bacterium
CCACTTATATTGTCAAACCTTTCATTTCAATTCTAAGCCCCTCTTGTATTCCTGACGACAACTTAACTTATACCTTTAATGTGCTTAAAATCGTTTTTGGCTATAACACAGCCTTTTTGCTTTTATATTTCTTCTTCCTGAAGATAGATCTCAAATGAAACTGCTTAACATTTCCTCCCCCGGATCTTTCCTTGGCTACCTTCCTTATAAGGAATATTTTTATTAAATTCCAATAAGGCGGTGGCAGCGAAAAAATTTTAATATACGGCCAGAGCCCGCGCTGACCTCGCCACCTCATGATTTATGGCCAGGGTCACAGTACCTTGGGGAAATAGGACCACTATTCATAGGCTTACTTATAAATAGAATAAGGCTGTCTTTATTTTTTTAGGCAGCTGTCTAGAGGAGAGTGGGGGAGAGGAGGGAACTCACAAAGTTCAGGGATAAATTCGATCTCAACTATGATGTTATATGGGAGAAAGAGCAACAATCCTGTCATCTCGCATTTGCAGGACTCCTAGCTAATCACATAAGAAAAGACCAGGAAAAATAAAATTCCCTGGTCTTTTTATTTTGATTTATTAAATTATAGAGATTTCCTATCCCTTACACAACATCGGACCTAATGGTTCTCCAGCCATTATGTGGAAATGAAGGTGGAATACCTCCTGCCCTCCATACTGATTACAGTTGGTAATTACCCTGTAGCCCTCCTCCTGTACTCCAAGCTCCTTGGTGATCTCACCTATAGCCAGGTACATCTCTCCGATAAGCTCCCTGTCCTCTGCCTTTATATCGTTAACTGTAGGGATCTCCTTCTTGGGAACTACAAGTATATGAATAGGTGCCTGTGGATTGATGTCCTTAAAGGCTAGTACTTTATCGTTCTCATATACAATGCTTGCTGGAATCTCTCTTTCTATTATCTTGGTAAAAATTGTAGACATCTATGATTCCTCCTCTATATCTATAGATCTATAAATCTTAGTGGCAGTTTCCGCCGCAGCTGCATCCGCCCTTCTTCTCTTCTCCCTCTATCTTAGCCACTCTGTTTGCGTGTCTTCCTCCCTCAAACTCAGTTGTAAGGAATGTATCCACCATCTCAAGTGCCAAAACGTCTCCTACCATTCTAGCTCCGATAGCCAGTACATTGGCATCGTTGTGCTCTCTGGTCAGTCTAGCCATCGTTGTATTTGTGCAAAGGGCACATCTTACTCCCTTTACCTTGTTTGCAGCGATAGAGATACCGATACCGGTACCGCATACAACTACTCCTCTGTCTGCCTTACCTTCAACTACAGCCTCTCCAACGGCTCTTCCAAACTCCGGATAGTCCACAGATTCAGTTGAGTGTGCCCCAAGGTCCACTACCTCATGTCCCTTCCCCTCTAAGTGCTTCTTGATCTGCTCCTTTAGTGTATATCCTCCATGGTCTGCTCCCAGTGCTATCTTCATCTACTTCCTCCTAAATCCATTATAAAATCTAGATATATTATACATTATTCCCTTCCTCAATTCAACCTTCTCTTTGTTGGACGACCCTTCTATCTCCCAATATTTCTGATATCTGGTCACCTCTCCTATCCACTGTAGGTAGGCCTCGCTTCCGCTCTCTATATCCACCGCCACAATCTGGGGAACCTCATAGGAGTGCTCTCTCTTGATTATCTCCTCTACCATGTCAAAGAGCTCCCTCCTGGTCTTTATGAGACCCTGAATCTCCCTGTCCTCCTCTATTTTCCCCTTCCACATGTAGAGGCTCTCTATCTCCTTCAGCTGCACGCATGCAGCTGCCTTCTCCTCCAGAAGTATTCCCGCTATCCTTCTGGCTTCCTCCATATTGCTAAAGGTTGTAAATACCATTATATTCATAGTTCTATCCCCTCTATATCAAATATATTTCCCACTCCGCTCTCATTGAGATAAAATGCCACCTTAGGTCTGCACTTCAGCCTTCTGTCTACCAGGATGTCAAACCCCTCTGCCCTGAGGTAGTTGTACCCCTCTCTCTCTCCTGCTCTGTCGGTACTAAGCTCCAGATGAAGCCCCGTGATATTACTCCCCCCGCATGAACAACTTTTTTCCAGGCTGATTACCACACTTCTGTATCCTCCCGCCTCTAAATAGTTCACTGTCTTCCTACTCATCTTTACTTCCATCATAATATCACTTCCATTCTTCTTAGATGTATAGTCGCTTCTGCCACTAATACATTTTACCCCATCTTTTGTCCAAACAATAGACTCCTCTGGAAAATTCTTTTCTTAGCAAAAGTAAATCTTTAAGCTTTTATTACCCAATCTTCAAAATTATTAAGCCTCTTTAGTACAAACTAAAAATGAGGTTCACAGTCGTCGACCTTCCCTATAAATATCCTCTCCGTTTCGTCACACCTCTTTAGGTTCTGTAGAGAGTCAAGCAAAGAAACGAAAAATATGTGTTCACCCGTTAAGACATTTGTGAACCTCTAGATCTTCTTTGGGTACTTTCTTGCATCATGGTAAGAAAGTAACTCGCTCCCTTCAGGGAGTGAAATAAAATTTGCCTTAAATCTAATCTTCGGCTTCTTCAGCCTTCTATTCTTCCCTATATAATAAAAAGAGGACAGGTTTCCCTGTCCCCCACTAAACTATCCTCTCTTTGACTTTATCTCTGCCTGGGCTGCTGCAACCCTTGCAATAGGTACTCTGTATGGCGAGCATGATACATAGTCAAGTCCCAGTCCGTGACAGAACTCGATACTCTTAGGAT
>CAYSGC010000059.1:2851-14453 GCA_964430145.1 uncultured Fusobacteriaceae bacterium
GAGCATGATACATAGTCAAGTCCCAGTCCGTGACAGAACTCGATACTCTTAGGATCTCCTCCGTGCTCTCCGCAGATTCCAAGCTTTATGTTGTTTTTCTCAGCTTTAGCCAGGTCCACACTCATCTTCATAAGTTTTCCTACCCCTCTCTCATCGATGGACTCAAATGGATCGTGGGCAAGGATCTCCTTGCTCTTGTACTCCCCTATGAACTTAGGTGAGTCGTCTCTCGAGTATCCAAAGGTAATCTGAGTAAGGTCGTTTGTACCAAAGCTGAAGAACTCCGCTTCCTTGGCGATCTCATCTGAAGTTACACACGCTCTTGGAACCTCTATCATAGTTCCCAGCTTGTATTCCAGTTTGAAGTCCTCTGCTCTGAATACCTCCTCGATAGCTCCCTGTACTCTCTTCTTTACATAGGTAAGCTCATTTACCTCTCCAACAAGTGGTATCATTATCTCAGGTGATACATCTACACCATTTCTCTTGTTTTCAATAGCTGCCAGCATGATTGCCTTTGCCTGCATTTCATAGATCTCAGGGTAGGTAACTGCCAGTCTGCATCCTCTGTGCCCTAGCATCGGGTTAAACTCCTTAAGACCCTCGATTCTGTTCTTCAGGTCTCTGAACTCTATATTCATATCCTTGGATAACTTTTTAATATCATCATCCTCGTGTGGAAGGAACTCGTGTAGAGGTGGGTCAAGAAGTCTTACAGTTACAGGTCTTGCTCCCATAGTCTTGAAGATTCCCACAAAGTCCTCCTTCTGTAGTGGAAGAAGTTTTGCCAGAGCCTGCTCCCTCTCATAGGAAGTCTTGGATACGATCATCTCTCTCACTGGCCAGATCTTGTTCTCATCGAAAAACATGTGCTCTGTACGGCAAAGTCCGATTCCCTCTGCACCGAATCTGATGGCAGTTTCACAGTCCTTAACTGTATCGGCGTTTGTTCTTATTCCAAGGCTCTTATACTCTCCAGCCCACTCCATGAATTTTTCAAAGGTAGCGTCGATCATTCCCTCTCTCTTAGGAATCTCTCCCTTGTATACCTTTCCAGTGCCACCGTCTAGTGAGATACAGTCTCCCTCCTCTATAACTACATCCCCTATAACCATTCTCTTAGCTGCTTCATCCAACTCTATAGAGCTGCATCCGCTGATACAGCACTTACCCATACCTCTTGCTACTACTGCTGCATGGGAAGTCATACCTCCGTGGATTGTTAGGATTCCCTCTGCCAGGTTCATTCCTTCTATATCCTCTGGAGATGTCTCTAGTCTTACAAGGATCTCTCCCTTACCTTGCTTTACATCATTTGCTGTAAATACCACTCTTCCGCTTGCTGCCCCTGGAGATGCTGGAAGTCCCTCTGTAAGCGGTCTCTCCTTCTTTAGCTCCTTTGGATCGAAGTTCTTGTGAAGAAGCTGGTTTATGCTGGACGGATCCACTCTCAGGATAGCCTCATCCTTGCCGATAAGTCCCTCCTCTACCATGTCCACAGCTACCTTTATTGCAGCCTGAGCTGTTCTCTTTCCGTTTCTTGTCTGAAGAAGGTATAGCTTACCCTTCTCTATTGTAAACTCTATATCCTGCATATCGTTGTAGTGCTTCTCAAGAAGTTCACATACATCCATAAACTCCTTGTATACCTCTGGCATCTCATTTGCCATTCCCTGGATCTCCTTAGGAGTTCTTATTCCTGCTACTACATCCTCTCCCTGAGCATCTAGAAGGTACTCTCCGAAGATCTTCTTCTCTCCTGTGGCTGGGTTTCTTGTAAAGGCTACACCGGTTCCAGATGTCTGTCCCAGGTTTCCAAATACCATGCTCTGGATGTTTACTGCTGTTCCGATTCTTCCGTCTATTCCGTTGATGTCTCTGTATACAATAGCTCTCGGGTTGTTCCAAGACTTGAATACCGCTTCCACTGTAGCCAGCAGCTGATCAAATGGATCTGTTATGAAGTCCTTTCCAGTTTCCTTCACATAGATAGCTTTAAACTCCTCTACAGCCTTCTTGAAGTCCTCTGCTTCCAGCCCCTCAATTGAGCTGCAGCCCTTCTCCTCCATAAGTCTCTCTAAAACTATATCAAACTTATACTTAGGTATGTCCATTACTACATCTGAAAACATCTGGATAAATCTTCTGTATGAGTCCCATGCAAATCTCTCATTCTGAGATTCCCTAGCAAGTGCCTCTACACTCGTATCATTTAATCCAAGGTTCAGTACTGTATCCATCATTCCCGGCATTGAAACTGCTGCACCAGATCTTACAGATACAAGAAGTGGGTTTTCATCTCCTCCAAACTTCTTTCCCATGCTCTCCTCTAGCTTCATCATGTGTACAGCTATCTGGCTTTTAACATTTTCGCTCAGCCACTGGTTCTTTTCATAGTATTCCTTACAAGCTTCAGTGGATACTGTGAATCCCTGTGGTACTGGAAGTCCGATCTTTGTCATCTCAGCCAGGTTTGCTCCCTTTCCTCCAAGAAGATCTCTCCAGCTCTTGTCACCCATTTCAAATGAATACACTAATTTTTTCATACCTTGACCCCCTGTTTATAATAAATTTCATTGATTTTTTGTATTTAGAAGGGGAGGCCCTACACTACCTCCCCGCCTTTCAGCCTAGACTGTTTTCTTAAGAGCCTTTCTTCTTAAGAAATGATTTTTTTTGTACTTACCCTTGCTCATTGCCCCCTCCTTTTCCCATGTATTAATCACTCTCCAACTTCGAGTAGATCACAAATTCAGTAGCTAACTTTATGATTAAATCTTTATCTTATATTTTATTCTAGTAGAGCCTTAAGCCGTTCTCTCTTGCTATCTCCATTATTATCTCAGCAGACTCCTCTATGGCCTTTTCAGATACATCCACTACTGGACACCCTACTCTCTTCATGATTCCCTCAGCGTAGTCCAGCTCCTCTATTATCCTTCCCATAGATGAGTATGTTGATCCATTCTCAAATCCTATTGTCTTCAGTCTCTGCTCCCTTATCTTGTTTAGCATCTCTATGGAGTTGGTGAGGCCTATAACCTTCCTCTTTGGTATCTCAAATACCTCCTTAGGCACCTCCACCTCTGGTACCAGAGGTATATTTATTACCTTTATCTTCTTCTTGTTTCCAAGGTATATACTCAGCGGAGTTTTGGACGTTCTGGATACTCCCAGAATAACAAGGTCTGCATCGTGTATCCCCCTGATATCCTTTCCGTCATCGTATTTTACTGCAAACTCTATAGCCTCTATCCTCTTAAAGTACTTTTCATCCAGCCTTCTGTAGAGCCCCGATTCCCTTTTAGGAGCAGTCCCCACATGTACCTGAAGCAGGTCTATCAGCGGGTTAAGCATATCTATACACTTAAACTCCCTCTCCTTACAAAAACTCTTTAACCTCTCCACTACATCCAGGTGTACTATTGTGTAGAGCACAATAATGTTTTTAGCTCCATTTAATATCTTCAGCTCCCTCTCAAGTACCTCCAGGTTGCATACGTGGGAGTGCTTTATTACCTCGCTCTCCCTTAAGCCAAACTGGCTCAGGGCACACCTTGCTAGCTGCTCCCCTGTTTCCCCAAAGGAATCTGAAAATACATGTACACTAAAGTCCTTCATATGTCATCTACCCCTTAAACTCTTCCACGAAGATTTTTGTAATTGTTGTTTTAGATATCTTTCCTACTACCTTATACTTTCCGTCCCCTATCTCAGATACCACTGGAAGGGAATCTATCTCATGCTCCACCATCTTCTCTGCTGCACTGTGAATAGATTCATCTCTGTAGCAGAAGATTATATTGGGCATCCTTGTCATTATCATTCCGATAGGTGAGTTACGGCTGTCCGCTCCACCCATCATGTGCTTGAGGAGATCCTTTCTGGAAACCACTCCTGAAAGCACTCCATTCTTAGTTACATATATGCTTCCAGTATCCTTTAAGAAGATGGATACTATGGACTCATATACAGTAGTTTCCTCCTGAAGTATATTTGGCATACTCATATAGTCACTTACCTGCTTTCTTCCCAGCTTCTTCCCTGTGGGAGTTCCGCTTCCCAGGTATGAGTAACCTATCTTTGTCTTAGAAGCTATGACCTTATCCTTTGTGAGTACCGAGAAATCTGTTCTCAGAGCTCCCCTGGTTACTCCCAGGATCTCAGCGATCTCCTTCCCCGTTATAGGCCCTCTCTTTAATACTATATCTACTATTCTTTCCTGTCTTTCAGAATACATTCCTACCACCTCATTAGAGTACACTAATAATTTATATTTAAATATTTTATCTTCTCTTTGTTGTTCCTCTATCTATGTCTCAGATATTACACTAATTTCCATTAGAACACAAGGCTTCTCCCCCTGTTTTTTCCACATTTTTTTACACCACTACTATACAGCAGTAAAACCAAGGGATACAGAAGTGTACACTATTAAAGTTTTTTTGGAGATCTGCACTATAACATTTAATTAGTGTTGATAAAGTCAAGTAGACTATGCTCAATCTACATAAATTTATCTGAAGGTTACACAAAAAATAAAAGAGGTGAAGACGGGGATCTTCACCTCTTTTGGGAGATTTTTTTATGAAAAAGTTTACAAGTTATCTTGCTATGGGGATATAGTAACCCACCTTTATGTCATCTATGTGGCATGAAAATAATATATTAAAGGTTTAAATTTAAGATAACCTTTTTACCTTTTGTCTTGATACAAAAGGTATCTAAAAAATCAAGACTTCCGGTAATTGCCTTTCTGGGTAGACCAGAATTCCCGTTTCTTTTATAGACTCTAGATAGAACCTAATAAGTCCGACGAAACGACGTATGTATATATAGTGATGTTCGACGACAACCTGCAGTCGGCCATTTTAAATCTTATGCCAAAAAGAAGTTCGAAGTAGTCGTTTCATCTTTGTACCTCTGATTTCTCTAGACCATTCAACAAATTAAGTTTATCATAACGTTTTACATTATTCTTTTCCCACAGAGTTATGATTGTAGCTATTAAAGGTCGTATATTAATATCTTACCAGGAAGACATTACGCAGGACTAGATCTTCTTTGGGTACTTTCTTGCATCATGGTAAGAAAGTACCACGCTCACTTTAAAAGAGAGATATACCCCCTAACCCTCTTACCAAGAAAAAAGAGATTCTGTTTAAACAGAATCTCTTTAGAAATTTTATACAAATCCCTTCTCCATCCACTTTCTGCCCCTCCACCTGAGAAGCATAGCAAACCCTCTTATCCACTCATCTATACCATTGGCTATCCATATGCCGATAAGGCCGTAGCCAAGCTTTATTCCAAGAAGCCATGAGAGGGGCACCGCCACTCCCAGCATAGAGGCCATGGCCATCACTGCAGGGAACTTTATATCCCCCGCTGCATGGAGGGAACTTATTATTACAATATTAAATGTTCTACCCGACTCTATAAAGAGGAACCAGATAAATACCACATAGGCTATAGAGAGAATCTTCTCATCTGTTGTAAAGATCCCCATTATCTGAGTTTTACCCAGCACCACCATTGCAGAAACTAGGGTAGCTGCGGTAAAGGAGATAGCCGTACTCTTAAGACACTTGTGGTAGACCCTCTCCTTCTCTCCTGCTCCTACCAGTCTTCCCACCTGGATAGCTGTTCCGTGTCCTAGGGCTATGGAGAAGGTCATGATAAATGAGGCTATAAGAGTGAGGTAGGTTCTCGCCGTTATGGTGTCCTCCCCCATGGTGTTCACAAAGGAAAGGATTATCATCTGTGCCACAGACCAGCACAGGTGCTCTCCCGCCGTTGGGATCCCTATGGTAAGGATGTTCTTCAGTATCTTTACCGGAAACCTTACTATCCTCTTTACATCAAACTTGAAGTCGCAGCACCTGCACATCACCCTATAAGCCACTATACACCCCATGGCTCTGGAGGTTACCGTCGAAAGTCCCACTCCCGTTACCCCCAGAATAGGAGCTCCCATCCATCCGAAGATAAACATTCCGTTTCCTATGATATTCAGGGTATTTACTCCAAGGTTGATATAGAGGACCTCCTTGGTGTTACCGTGGGCTTTCATGGCTGCTCCGCAGGTGAGGGTCAGAGCCTGGAAGAGACAAAGTCCTCCCACTAGCTTAAAGTAGTTTCTTCCTATATCAGCCAGCTGCATTGGAAGGTTTATCTCCTTAAAGATGAAGCTTGTCCCCGCTACATATAGCCCCCCTATAGCTAAAGCTATTATAAGGTTCATTACAAGGGATACCCCTATTACATCCTTTATCTCCCTCTGCTTCTTAGCCCCTATATACTGTGAGGTAAGAATAGTCGTCCCCAGACATATAAAACTGAATATTACATTCTGCATCAGAAGAACCTGACTGATTCCTCCCACTGCACCAACTGCCTGGTCGCTGTACTTTCCAAGCATGATTATGTCGATATTCCCCACCACCGTTACCAGCAGCAGTTCAAAAAATATCGGTACTGTCAGAGCTAGCAGGCTCTTGTCGTTATTGTTCTTCATAGTTGATATTTACTCCCTAGATTGTTGTTTTTACATCTAGATATTCTATCTTAAAGGGGAAAAAAAAGCTATCTTATTTTAAATATATTCCTTAAAACTTTAGGTCATGTGAAACAGCCCTGCCAGAGGAGATTTAAATTTATATTGATAATGTCAACACCTGTAAAATCCATAGTTGATAAAATTACCCTGTAATTAAAGGAATTAAATCTACAGATGAAATCAACTATCTTCCTCTACAGAAAGCTTTATGAATAACCTTCCTTGAGCATATAGATAAACTCTCCGGCTGTATTTAACTTAGAAGCTACTCCTGATTACACCCTAAAAAACTTTGATACCGAGGTGAAGCTATGTCCATCGATAAAATATGTATAATCCTGTCACTATTAATATTTTCCAATATCTTTTCCCTGAAACTCTCTAAGAAGTTTAACATTCCAACCCTAATTATATACCTGGGAGTGGGAATTCTTGCAGGATCTGAAGGGATTGGAGGAATTGAGTTTGATAACGCCGCCCTTGCACAGTTTTTAGGGAATATGGCCCTTTCCTTAATCCTGTTTTCAGGTGCCTATAATACAGATATAAGGGATATCTCCCCTGTAAAAAAAGAGGGGCTGTCCCTGGCCTTTGTGGGGGTTCTTTTAAACACTCTGCTGGTGGCCCTTCCACTCTATTTCTTTACCCCCTTCAGCTTTACAGGCTCCCTTCTCTTCGGAGCTATTGTATCCTCTACAGATGCCTCTGCTGTGATGTCCATCCTCTCCTTTGGAAAACTGGACATCAAAAAAAAGGTGGGAGGAATATTAAAGCTGGAGTCAGGAACCAATGACCCCATGGCCAATGTCATTATTATCATCCTTCTAAGTATTATAAGGGTCGGTAAGTTTGACCTGGTAGATGGCCTCTTATTTTTAGCAGGTCAGATCGTAATAGGTATTGCAATGGGGTTTATAATGGCCAAGATCGCCATAAAAATCATCCAAAAGTATGAGATAAGGCTTCAGGAGCTCCATCAGATAATCATCCTTGGGTTTATTCTATTGACCTATGGAGCTACAAATCTTCTCAGGGGAAATGGTTTTATGGCTATATTTCTTCTGGGAATTACTCTGGGGGATTCTCCCCTCATCTTCAGAAGAAATATGAAGCGTTTCTTTGGTTCAATTTCATGGATGGTTGAGGTGGGAATGTTTGTTATGCTGGGGCTTCTTGTATTCCCCAGCAGGCTTCTGGAGATATGGAAGGTTGGAGTGGGGGTGGCTATAATCCTCATCTTCCTGGCCAGGCCCCTTAGCGTTTTTATCACCCTTTTTAAAAGTGACCTTAAAAGGGAGGAGAAGCTGTTTATCTCATGGGGAGGACTCAAGGGAGCTGTTCCCATAGTTTTTGCCACATTTCCTCTGGTAGAGGGTGTGGAAGATGCAGAACTCATCTTTAACCTGGTTTTCTTTGTGGTAGTCCTTTCAGTTATCCTACAGGGAATGTCCCTTCCCTTTGCTTCAAGGTATCTGGGACTTCAGGATACCTCTCCCCGTTATTTTGAAAAGGGGGATCTGGAAAACTTTGAATACTTTGAGGAAACCCTTACAAAGGTTAAGGTACAGCCCAAGGGAGTTGTTGTGGGAAAACAGATAAAGGAGATAAATCTTCCAAAGGATATCCTTTTGATCCTCATAGACAGGGGAGGAAAAAAGCTCCTTCCCAGGGGAGACACCATCATAAACCAAGGGGATGAACTCTATGTCCTGGCTGAAGATCCTCGGATAGTGGAGGATTACATCATAGATGCTGTAAAGCAAATGGAGGATGAACTCTCTTCTATAAAAAAGGTGGAGGTTTGTTATGAATAATCTATTTGAGAGGGGAGCTATCTACGATATCATCTTCAACCAGCTGGGAGATTCCCCCCTGGAAAGGTTAATAGCTATTGGAGTTACCCTTATAATAAGAACTATTATCTCCTACCTCATCTTTTATCTGGGAAAAAGGTTAATTCAACACCTCCTTAACCTCTTTGACAGGATACACAGTAAATCCAAAATTGATTCCGATGTCTATCACTTTTCAAAATCCTGTCTCAGGGTAGTTCTCTACCTTATCCTGGTTGTGTTAATTTGTTCTGCCTTTGGAGTATCCCAGGGTTCCATCGTGGCCATCCTGGGAGCTGCTGGAGTGGGAATAGGTTTTGCCTTAAAGGATACCCTGTCAAACTTTGCAGGGGGGATTGTTATCCTTCTCTTCAGACCCTATTCCAAGGGAAACTTTATAGAGGTCAATGATAAGATGGGATCGGTTCACGAGATAAATATGTTCTCCAACGAGCTAAATACCATCGACAACAAGAGAGTTATCATCCCCAATGGTATAATAACCTCCACTGAAGTGACCAACTTCTCCACCAACAAGGTAAGAAGGGGTGAGATAATATTCAGAGTGTCTCACGATTCAGATTATGAAAGAGCCCTTGAAATTTTAAACAGGATATCCTCCGATCAGGAAAGGATAATTCAGACTATTGAAAAAACAATACGTTTAAGGGAGATAGGGGAATCCTCTATAAACCTTATCTACAGAGTATGGTGTAAGACTGAGGATTACTGGCCTGTATACTATGACTCCACGGAGCTTGTAAAAAAATCCTTTGAAAGGGAGGGAATAAGGATCCCACTTCCGCAGCTTGATCTCCACCTCCATAAGGTGGATTCACAATTGAATCCTTAAAATATAAGGTTTTCAGAGAAAAAAAGGAGGATCCCTCAGATAAGGAGTTCCTCCCTTTTTTCTCTCTACACTACGAGCTCCCTAGATATCATACTTCTTCCCTATATATATCCTCCTTACCCCCTTTATAACCCTCTTCAATAAAAATATCGTCCCCCTGCCGGTACAGTGGCCCAGATAGTACTTTTTCACCCTATACCTCTTGAGAAATAAAATAAACCTCATAGCAGCAATGGGATTAAGAGTCAGGATCCTCGTGTGAAGCCCCCCTGTTATGGAGTTAATCTCCATGTCTTTAAAGTACCTCTTCACTAAATCTAACAGCCTCTCAACTCCAAAGTGGCAGCACCCCACAACTATATTTAACCTGTCCTCCTCTGCAACAACCAGGGAGATCTCATGGGTAAAGTCATCCCTCTCTCCATCTCTGTAGTAGAAGGGGGAACCTGCTCCTCCTGGAGAGATCAGGTACAGCTCCTCTTCAAGCTTGTATACCCCGTCTACCTCTACTTCCATCACCCCTTCTAACCTCTTCAGCTCCTCCTTTGTAAGGCCTATCTCCCTCTTAAAGAAACACCTGAAGGAGAAGGTATTTAGCGCCCTTCCCTCCACGATAACCCTCTGGGGATCTATCCCCATCTCCATTAGATATAGGAGACCACCCATATGGTCCCTGTGACCGTGGGAGATGATAAAGTAATCTATATCAAAGACATTTATATTCAGCCTTCTTAAATTCTCTATTATCTTATCCGACTTCCCCGTATCGAATATTATCCTTCTATCCCCAACCTCTATATAGAGGCTCAGTCCCCTCTCCGAATGGTAGTTATCAACTCTGCTGTCTTCTATCAACGGTATGATCCTCATGCCTTCCTCCAACTTATCCCAGATTATCTATATAGATCTAGCCTCTTTTTTCTCCCTAAAAACACTTTAATTAAAAAGCCACTTTCCCTTCAAATATGACCTCTGAGAAGAGTGTAACACATTTATTTTGTAGGGGCACCCATAAAAACTTGATTTTCATTATAACTGGTCAGGCTGTTTATCCAAGAAGAAAAATTAATAGAGGCTCTGCTTAAGCAGAGCCTCTATTAATCGACCTCATTATTCAACTTCCACCTATCTATAAGGTAACTATCAGATCCTATTTTCTTTGTGATCTTTCCATAAATATATTTCTTATCGATCATGCCAAATTCTCTGCTGTCATAACTTTTTTCAGTATTATCCCCTAAGACATAAACTTTATTTTTTTCCACTATAACCTCCTGCCCTTCCTTCAGGTCCCCCTTTGGCGAATAGAATACCCCTTCTACCTCCAAACCATTTAAGTACAGTTTATTCCTATCCAACATAAGCCTGTCCCCCTCTATACCGACTACTCTTTTCGAAAACATATTGGGATAAGCATCATTGGGATAGAAGACACATATATCCCCCGCCTGAATCTTCTCGGTTCCTCTGGCTAAGTATTCCTCCCCCACTGTTAAAGTGGGCTCCATAGACCCCGATGCAATATAAAAAGCTTTGTTTTTAACCTCCTCAAGATACAGTAGCGAAAACTCCAGGAATAAATTATAGATTAAAAAGATTACTGCTAATTTTTTATATTTTATTATCTTCTTATATAAAAGCATGTAGGTAAGGTAATAAAATATCGATAAAAGTAAGCCTGAATAAAGACATAGAATATATCCGCTTAAAACCAAAATTCCCATCATTTTTTTTCCGGAGATTAATAGGTCTAATCCTGGTAAGATCAGGCTACAGATAATATCTTTAAATTTTTTATCCAGCTTTCCCAGCTCCAAAAATTTAATTAAAAAATTTATGATATACCCTAAAAAAATTAACACTTCCAAGCCTAGACTGTAATCTGGAACTTCAGGAGTAATATAGGAGTAGGTCTTGTATATCTGCAAAAAAATAAATACTGATGACAGTATATAGTTTTTGCTTCCCAACCCCGGAAGAATAACCTCGTAGCATAGCGATAGAGAATCTATTTTCTTATCTTCTGTTGACCTATCCATAGGCGCCTCTCCTTTTCCCGATACTTATTTAGTATATCATTAGAAAATTCAAAATCTATAAACTCCTTTTGAATTAATCCTATTAACCAGGTGAATCTCTCCTTAAAATCTCTAAGTTATATTGTTCCTCTCCATAAATTCCCTGACTCCTCTATAGGAAGACTCCTTGAAGTATTGATAGAAATATGAATAGATCGCAGCATCAACAACACCTTCTACTAATTTCTTTCCATATATACTAGTAATAGGAATGTATCTATTTACAACCTGAAATGTCAATTTAAATCAGAAATTAACATATTACAATATCTAGGCTGTA
>CAYSGC010000060.1:0-14072 GCA_964430145.1 uncultured Fusobacteriaceae bacterium
ATCCCTGGGCAAAGGCTCCAGTTGATGCCACCACTGCTAAAACTGCAATTATTTTCTTCATCCCTATACCTCCTAATTGATAAAATTCTCATTCCTGTTATGCTCTAATACTACAGTTCCTGTGTGACAGTTATGTGTCTGGCAGATGAAAATCCAGGGAAGTATGTTTTAACAACAGGGATGAAACTTTGTCTGATATTCTCAAATAATAAAAGATTATTCCATCTTTGTGAAGTTGTTATAGCTAACGTGTAGATTTTTTAGAGGGTGCATACAAGTTAATTATATATGGATTCATCAAAGGAAATTCCCATCAAAAGATTACAGTTTTTATCATATCTATAGTATAATATTAATACTATTAAGAGATCGGTTGTTAACAAAATATGTGGTGGAAGTTTGGAAGGGATGTGTTAGGAAGATGGAGATAAATGGGCGAAGAGATGGAAGGGTACCGGAGGGGAGCTGCTATACTAGGGAGGATCTTTACAGAGAAAAGCTCAAACTAGAAAGAGAGAGGAAGGCCTTTTACTTTGTGAAGGAGCTCGCCAAGGTTATAGTTGCGACCACATCTATAAGGGAGATGTCCAAAAGAGTCTATGAATCCATGAGGAAGGTTTATGGAGAGTGCACTATAGGAATAGCGGTAAACTCTTCTGAAAGGGAGAGGGTCTGCGACTGCTTCTACCATGAGATGGATGAGTGCCTGGATTTTGAGGATATTTCCTATACCGAGAAGGAGAGTAAGCTCTTGAAGGCTATACTCCATGAAAGGGAGTTTATATACAGCGGTGAGAGGGTTAGAAAGCTTACCAAGTTTGTGGGAAGTGTTCCCAGAGCCTGTTACTTTGCCCCCCTTAAAATGGGAGATGAGGTAATAGGAGCCTTTACATACCAGACCTATGAAAGGGATGAATTTTCTCAAGAGGAACTAGAGGTATGCAGGGAACTGGTACCCTTTATGACCATAGCTTTAAATAATACCCTGCAAAATAAGAAGATACTGGAGGTTAACCGTGTTTTGCAGAAGCATTCCAAGTACGATGAACTCACAGGGATCTATAACAGAAGATACTTCTATGAGATTTTTGAGGAGAAGTACAGGGAGGCCTGGAAGCGGGGGGAGAAGACCTTCCTATATCTCATGGATCTCAATAACTTTAAGGGGGTAAATGACAATTTTGGCCATCACAGAGGAGATATGGCTCTGAAGAGGGTTGGGGAGATACTCAAAGGAAGGTTTGTCGGGGGAGATGTGGGGAGGTTTGGAGGAGATGAGTTTCTCTGCGGTCTCACAGGAATAACCTCCGAGGAGGCTCTGGAACTTGCCCAGAGGGTGACTACCGATATCCATAATGAGGATATAAGGTATAACTTCCTGGGATCCAGAGTAGGGATCAGTATAGGAATACTTGAACTGGAGTCCGGCCGGGTGCTGAGGGACTATTTCAAGGATCTGGACAACAACCTATACAGGGCCAAGAGGAGCTCAATCACAAAAATATATATGTCCAGGGAGTAGAGGGGAGCCACTTATGGCTCCCTTTTTTAGTGTATAAAAAAGTATTAAACCCAAAATGTAGTTGAATGTTTCAAGCTTTAGGAGGTGCTCTCTACGTTGATCCATAATTTGTTTAAGAAATTGATGGAGATGAAAAGAAATTATGGCATGTGATTTATATTAAAATTGTTATAAAAGAGAATTTAAATTCTATTTAAAAACAAATGAAAATAAGGTAAAAATTAAAATTTGCGACAAATGACGTTTTTTTAAAAGGGAAGATTTCTCTATAATAGGGTACTGTGTTAAATAAACTTAGTAAGGGAGAGAAAAAATGAAAAGAAAACTTTTATTAGCAGCAGGAATTCTAACTGCGCTTGGAGCCAGTACCTATGGAGCAGAGGCGGCAGATGAGCAGCAGGAGGAGAAGAGGATAAGTTTTTCGACGGGGATACAGCATGTAGAGAGGCAGCAGGGAAGGATGACTGGAAGAGCCTATGACGGATATCCATCTGCAGCAGATGATCTCAACGAGGATGGAGATGTGACATCTATTTATACAAAACTCGGGTATAAGATAAACGACAAGTGGGCTGTGGACTACAAGTACTCATATGACTACATAGATAACAATGAAAGGTTTGGAAAGTACAGGGGAAGTGACGGAGCTCTCCACGACTCAGATAAGGACAGCGGACAGTTTATAAACCATACCTTCAGGGTGATAAGAACCTTTGAACCATTTAAGCTTGCTGGGAAGGAATGGGATTCCAGTGTATGGTTCGGATATAGAAACTACAGGGAATCAAGCATAGAAGGGGGAGGAGACTACCAGTATGAGGGATACTCTTCAGACAGACTTCTATTTAACGGTAATATGAATACAGCTCTTACAGAGAAAACCAGCTTGGATCTGAACTTTAACTATCAGTACAGAACCTATAACAATGACGGCAGTGGATCGGATGTATATCAGCACAGACAATACTATACTGTAACCTTAGATCATAACTTCACAGACAGCCTTTATATGACCATAGAAAACACCCTATATGTAAGACAGAACGTACAAAGTTCTCACAACAGAGACTATGGTGAGTGGGACTACAGCTATACCCTTGGACACAACTACGACCTTGGAAGGGGATATATTCTAAACTCTGAGCTTACTGCATGGGGAGAGGTTTCTCTATGGGAAAAGGGAGGCAGAGAAGTACAGGACGATAACCAGGCGGAGCTAATAGCTATGCCTAAGATAAAGAAGACATATGATCTTGGAGATGATATGGATATAAGTGCCTTTGTAGGGGCAGGATATGTGTATGGGTATGATACCAGAACAAACAGGAAGACCTATTCAGGGTTTGAGGGAAGAACTGGTGTAGCCTTTAACGCAAAGATATAAGCAAAAAAGAACTCCGAAAGGAGTTCTTTTTATTTTAATTATTGACCACCTTTAGAGGAGGTTTCTTAGTTGACATGAGTTTGATATTTCTCATCTTCTTTAGGTAGGTTTCGGAACTTAGGTTTTGTGTAATGACACTCAATTTTTCTGCTTTCCCGAAAAAATATCCCTGGAAGGTTCTGCATCCTAGGTGGGATAGGATCCTGATCTGCTCAAAAGTTTCCACTCCCTCGCAGGTAACCTTGAACCCCTTTACCCTGCCCATATCTATAACAGCCTTAACTATAACGGAGTTTATCTTAGAGATGGTGATATTTTCTATAAATAGCTTATCGATCTTTACCTCACTTACTGGAAGCATATCCAAATAGGAGAGGGAGGAGTAGCCTATTCCAAAGTCATCTATGGAAACAAAGCTTCCCACCTTGTTGAGGGACCTTATCTTTATGAGGGTTTCCTCAAAGTTGTTTATGGCGGATCTCTCAGTTATCTCAAAGGAGATCAAGCTTGAAAATTTAGAATTTTTAAGGGTTTCCAAAATTTCCTCAAAGAAGTCATCGTTATCCAGAGAGATGGGCGAGAGGTTTATGGAGATACTTTTCCTGAGGGTCTCAGCGGCTCTCAGGGAGTCCTCCAGCACAATTTTTGTGATCTCATTGATAACAGAGGATCTTTCAGCCAGGGGGATAAACTTGCTTGGTGAGATGATCCCCTTAATAGGGTGAAGCCACCTGACCAGGGCTTCAAAGGAGACCTCCTCCCTTTCTATATCAACCTTGGGCTGGAAGTAGGTTTTAAACTCCTTTTCCCTGATTCCCTTCAGGATATCGGTCTGCATCTTCCTTTCCTCACTGTTCCTGTTATCCTTGAGGTATCTCAGCTCCAGGAGGGCTGACTCCAGAAAATCCCTGGTTTTTTCACCGTGATACTGGTGGAGGATATAGTTTACCTTCATAAAGTAACTTTTCTTATTGTGCTTATTAAAGTAATCCACCCTTTGGTTTATGGTTTTATTTATGTGCTCCAGGGAGTCGGAGTCAAAGTCCTCCAGCATAACGAGAAATTTATTTCCCTCAAGTCTCATGATATTATCCGACTTCCTAAAGACACTTCTCAGAATATTGATGAGTATAATAAGGAGGTTATCCCCCGCTTTCATTCCCAAGTTTTTATTGATGGAATCCAGGTTGTCGATACCCACCAAAAAGATAGAAAAGAAGCGATCATTTGAGTGGGATCTGTTCAGGAAGTGGGAGAGAAGCTGTAATCCCTGCTTTCTGTTATACACACCAGTAAGAAGATCCTTTTTATTTAGGTGGTCGATGTGGTTCTCCAACCTCTCTCTTTCCCAGAAGGATCTTGCCAAAAACCTCCCAAGGGGTATGAGGATGATAAAAAGTAGAAGAAAGGGAAGAAATATTCTAAGGGTTTTGAGCAAAACCTCTTTCTTGAGACTGGATATAGTTACATCTGCTCCTGCAAGATATTTAACACCGTCTAGGGAGACCTGGGGAAGATATATGGATCTATAGGTATCCCACATATCTGAAGATTCAAGGTAGGTAGGTTTATCCCTGTCAAAAGCCTTTAAGGTCTCTTCCAGGGAATCGTCTTCTGCTTCAGCGAGGGAGAGCCAGAACCCGTTGTTTCTGACCTGACCTATTTCCTGGGGGTTATCGCTGAGGGCCGCATAAACTATATCATCACCATCCCTTACAAGAAGATAGAGGTAGTCTACCCCTGCTTCACTTCCCTTCTCATGGAGGGAGGTGAAGATTTCGAAGGTATCAGCTCCTGAAAGGGAGCTTTTATTGAGGCCTTTATTTATAAAGTCCTCTCCCAGGTAATACTTTATATTGTAGGCCCCTACGTACAATCTTCTGTCTACCTCTTCAATTGTAGTTTTATATTGCATATGAAGCAGCAAAAAAAACTGAAGGATGAGGCCAATAACTACAATTTTAATGTGCCATGAATATAGGATTGTTTTTTTAGAATACATCATAGCGTCCTCCACAGGTTTGAAAATTAGATCATATCTGCAATTTACATTGGAATATATGGATTTCCTTTAAATCTTCCAACCTTAAAAAAGAAAGGAAAGAAAGAGGGGTATATGTAGAATAAGTGAGAGTATATTTTTATTCTTAAGGAAGGTATAGAATTTATAAAAAAATCATATGAAGCAATAAGGTTTCAACTGGTTATAGGGATGCATCATCACGTTGCTTTTTAGGGAAGAGGGGTATTCTATGAAGAGGGGAATTATATCTATCTTGGTGATGATAGTTCTCCTTGCCTGCGGCAGGGAGAGGGAGAGTATAGAGGAGAAGCAGGAGGTCAAGCCTGTAAAAACAGTGGAGCTTACAAGAAGGAGCATTAAAAAGGAGGTAGTGGGGAACTCTGATATCCTTCCCATGAACAGGGTAACCCAGATAACAAAGCCCGGGGGGGAGGTAGTGGAGATAGGGTATAAGAATGGAGACCTGGTATCCAAGGAAGATTTGGTGGTAAGGATCTACAATGAGGAGGTAATCTCAAGGTATGAAAGGGCTCGGGCTGAGAATATAAACAGGGAAGCCCAGATGGAGAGAAGAAAAAAGTTTGCCGAGAGGGAGAGAAGGAGGGATCTTCAGGAGGCAAAGGCAGCTTATATCCAGGCCAGGGAGGAGCTTTCTGCTGCTGAAAAGAGGTGGCAGGAAGGACAGATAAACTATGAGAGAAATAGTCAGCTCTACAGAGAGGGTCTTATATCAGAGATAGAGTTTCTCCAGCTGGAGAGCAGCTACCAGGAAGCTAAGGCCACCTATACATCTTTGAAAAGTGGCGGTGTGGCTGAAAAAAGGGATAAGTATGAACTGGCTGCCTACAGGGTGAGGGAGAGGGAGTGGGAGTATGACATAAGGGAAGCTGTATCTGCCTATGAGCTGGCCCTGGCAGAGTACAATGCAGCCAAGAAGGACTACGACGATCTTGAGATAAGAGCCAGGATAGACGGACGTGTGGCAAATATGGATCTGGATCTCTACGATGAGATAGATGAGAATATTCCCCTCTTCGACATACTGGACACCCAGATGGTCAGGGTGGAGACGACTGTGGCGGGATCGGATATATCCCACATAGAACTGGAGGACCAGGTAGAGGTGTGGGTAGAGGCCCTGGAGGAGAGCTATACAGGGAAAGTCTATGAGATAAATCCCCAGGCTGATACAGCTACCAGAAGGTTTCCTGTTAAGGTGGCCATAGAGAATACCAATGGAAGGCTGAAGAGCGGCATGTATGCTAAGGTAATAATGAAATCGGTTACTGCTCAGGGCCTTGTAGTTCCCAAGGAAGCTGTAATGATAAGGGAACTGGTTGAGTATATAGCAGTAGTAAGGGATGGGAAGGCTAAGATCCTGGCTGTTTCAACAGGGATCTCAGAGGATGATCAGGTAGAGATAAGGGGAGATGAATTAGAGGAGGGAGACAGGGTAGTAGTGAGGGGACAGTACCTCCTTGAAGACGGTGACAGGGTAAGGGAGGTGGAGTAGATGAGAGGAGCACCAGCACTTGCCATTCGTAAGCCCGCCACTACCCTTATGCTCATAGTTACCATGGTGGTAGTTGGAATACTAAGCCTTGGTGAGATGCCAGTGGAACTTCTGCCAAACTTCAATATTCCAGTGGTAACTGTTACCACCACCTGGAGGGGGGCGGTTCCAGAGGATATGGATAAGCTGGTTACCAGGGAGATAGAGGATGCCGTCACAGAGGTGGAGGGGGTAAAGGATTTCTACTCCTTCAGCAACCAGGGGATCTCACAGGTGGTAGTGGAATTTGACTATGGGGTGGATACAGACAAGAAGGTGGACCTCATCCAGACAGAGGTGGATAAGATAAGGGGAGACCTTCCAGATGATATAGACGAGCCCATTACAGATAAGATAGATGTAGGGGGAGAAGCTGTTGTGATAATCGACTTCAGCGGAAAGGATCTCCAGGATCTCCGTTCCATAGGGGAAAACATTATAAAGCCCAGATTCCAGAAGATAAGAGGAGTGGGTGAGGTAGTGGTCCGAGGAGGACTGGAGAAGGAGGTACTCATCGAGGTGGATCCCTATAAGCTGGCTTCCCACGAGCTGGATGCAGGGGATGTGTACAATATTGTGGCCAGTTCCAATATAAATATCCCTGTAGGTGATGTGAAATCAGGGGAGAAGAAGTATCTGGTTAAGCTGGAAGGGGAGCTGACCACTGTGGAACAGGTAGCCGGAGTGGTCCTTAAAAATGATGGTGGAGGCATTCTGCGTCTCAGGGATGTAGCCAGGGTTACATTATCCAATAAGGAGAGGGATTCCTTCTACAGGGTCAACGGGGAGGATGCAGTTTCCATCCTGGTAAGCAGAACCGATGACGGAAATGCAGTGGAGATAGTGGAGAAGATAAGAAGAGATATGGAGGAGGTGAAACTCTATATTCCAAGGGGAAGCGACCTTACTGTGGGGTATGACGCTTCCAAGTTTATCAACCAGTCCATAGGGACAGTTAAAAACAATGCCATCACGGGGCTTTTTCTGGCCTCTATAATACTCTTTCTTTTTTTAAAGAGTATCAAGGCTACAGGGGTAATAGCCATGGCCATACCAGCCTCCATAATATTCACCTTTGCCTTTATGAGCCTTAAGGGGATCTCGATAAATGTCATCTCCCTCATGGGCCTCTCCCTGGGGGTTGGAATGCTGGTGGACAACTCTGTAGTGGTGCTGGATAATATCTATAGGCACTACAGGGAACTCCATAAGGAACAGGTTGAAGCCAGCCGGGAGGGAGCCACCGAGATAGCCATACCCATTATAGCTTCCACAGCTACAACGGTGGCTGTTTTCATTCCCATTATACTCCGAGAGGGCTTAGCCAAGGAGATATTCAGCGACATGTCCTATACAATAACCTTTTCCCTTCTGGCTTCCCTCATTGTGGCTCTGACCTTTGTCCCCATGGTGGCCAGCAGGTTTCTCGCAGGGGAGAACAGTGTGGAAAGGGAGGGAAGGATCCTTGGAAGGGTAAAGTCTATCTATGAGAAGATCCTTATAGCCAGCCTGACCCACAGGTGGAAGACCCTTGTTGTCTCTGGAATTCTCTTTGTGATAGCTCTCATCCTTGGAGGATATACGGGAGGGCAGTTTATGCCCGATCAGGATGAGAGCCAGTACACTGTAGTGGCAGAACTGCCACCAGGTATGGAGCTGAACTTTGCCGAGAGGATATCCCGTTCCATGGAGGAGCTCACAGAGAGAGAGGCAGAGAGGGGAGAGACCGTAAGGTACAGCTCTTCTGGAAGTGAAAGCCGGGTGGCCATCAATGTGGAGCTTGTAAAGAAGAGGGAGCGGGAGCGGGATGTATTTGAGATAGTTTCGGGGCTGAGGGCCCTATTTAAGGATATTCCCGATGCGAAGCTTAACTTTATCACCACTTTTAGGGGGCCGGAATCCGGTGAAAGGGAGTTTCAGTTTGAGCTCTACTCCACAAACTACCTTCACCTGGAGGAGGTTTCCAGAAAACTCATAGAAGCTATGAGGGGGAATGAGGGGCTTGTGGATATAAAATCCTCCATAGAGGGAGGGGGACCTCAGGCCAAGATAATAATAAACAGGGACAGAGCCCAGTACTATGGACTCAGAGTGGCGGATATAGCCCGTATACTCAGCTATCAGATACTGGGAGATAACCCAATCACAATAAAAACAGATACCCAGGAGGTGGATGTTACGGTGCAGCTGGCTAAGGAGTTTAGGAGGTCTCTGGCCAAGGTCATGGACTCCTCCATTCGCCTGGCAAACGGCAGGAGTATAAAACTCTCTGAGGTGGCCAGCCTCAAGGTAGAGGAGGGAGCCTCTCAGGTGGAGAGGAAGAATAAGATAAGAAAGGTGACCCTGGGAGCGAACTTTGACAAGGGGTATACCCAGAAGGATGCCCAGGAATATATGGAAAGGTCCTTTGGAGAGATGGAGCCTCCCAGGACTGTGACCTATGGTTATGGGGGAGAGGGGCAGAGGCTAAACGATACAATGGCTGACCTGAGGTTTGCCATGATAATCTCTATCTTTCTGGTTTACTTTATCCTGGTATCTCAGTTTGAATCCTTTATCCTGCCATTTATTATAGTGGGGGCTATTCCACTGTCTATAATAGGTGTATTCTTCGGACTGTTCTTTACTGGAATGAAGTTTAATGTGATGGTTATGGTGGGAATAATAATGCTGGTGGGGATAGTGGTAAACAATGCCATAGTCCTTATCGACTATATTAAGCTTCTGGAAACAAGGGGAGAGGGGACAATAGATGCTATGATAGAGGCTGGAAGAACAAGGTTAAGGCCAATAGCCATGACCACTCTAACTACTGTGTTTGGTATGATCCCACTTGCCATAAGCCGGGGAGAGGGAGCAGAGATGTATAACAGCATGGCTATAGCTGTTATATTCGGTCTATCCCTCTCTACCCTGCTGACATTGGTAGTAATACCTGTGATGTACTACATTGCAGAGGAACCCTTCAAAAATACCATGAGGGAGAGAGAGCAGAAAGGATAAGAAGGGGAAGGAAGGCTGTAACCGGCCTTTTTTTCATTGTTAAGGAAAGTATAGAATTTATTAAAACTTTTCATGAAGTAATTAGTGCTACAAATGATTATTAGAATGCAACGTCACGTTGCTTTTTATTTGGGCATGGAAACTCCTTTACTTATTTTATAAATCTTCTTAGGAGAAGTAGGGTTTTAAGTATATTTACAGGTGGACGATCCGATTATATGGGGGAAGTTCCCGAGTTATTACCGGTGTCTTGAGAGACCTTTGAAAAGTGAGTTTTTATGGTTAGTTATTTGATTAAGAGTTTAATCTCTTGAGCTTTTATGGGAGATATAGTCCTTGCCTTCACTGGACTTCATTTAAAAGGAAATACAATCCTCCCCTTGTAAACTATATTAGCAGGTATATTGTATGAAAAGGAGAGAACTATGAACTTGAGACCCTTAGATGAAAAAAAAAGAAATCATATAAAAAAAATTTTGAGTAATATTGCTCTTTTGGGTGGGTTTTCCCCTGAGATGACAGATGCTATTATCTCCAATCTAAATGAGGTCTCTGTAAAGAAGGGGGATTATATCTTTCATGCAGGGGACTCCCCTAAGAATATCTATATAATCCTCGAGGGAAGGGTAGAGTGTTACTTTGATAACAAGAAGGTGCATGAGTTTTCTCAGGGACTTAGCCTTGCTGAAGCAGCGGTTATAGGTATACAGAAGTTTAAATCCGATGCCATTGCTGCAGAGGACTGTGAACTTCTTGTGCTTTCCAAGATGAAGCTTCTGGAGCTGTTTGAAAATGATAAGGAGGTCTTCAGCCTGCTCATTTTAAATATTGCAAGGGAGCTGGCCCGTAGGATAGCAGCCATGGGAGACGCTCTGAGAAACTATAAAAACCTAGAAGAAAAAAAAGACTAAAAAAGAAGGGCAGAGAGGCCTTTCTTTTTTTTAGTCTATAGAGTCCCTCAACTCCTGGGATATATTTTGAGCACACTCCCTTGGAGATAGAGATGGATGAAGATAAAATTTAGAGATCCTTATGTGGGAGTTTTCATTTTCAAGGGTAGATATTACCTTCTTCTGCTCCATAAGTTTATTCTCCCAAAAGGTTTCATCCAATCCAGGGGGAAGGCACTTGTTCACAATAAGATTTTCTGTTTTGATTCCAGCCTCTCCTAACTCTGTAATGGCTCTCTGAGTTTCTTTGAGAGCCATGATCTCAGGGTTCAATACGAAGTTAAATAGACATCTTTCCCTGTCCCTAAAAATCTCTCTCAATGCTCTAAACTTTTCCCTCCTCTCACTTAAGATCTTTAGAACCTTATCTCTCTCTACAAGGTTTCTATGAAGGGTTTTCATCTCCTTTAGCCTGAGGATCTTCCTCCTCTTTCTTATGAGAGTTTCAGTCCAACCTTCCAGGAGTTCAGGGAGCTTTATCAGCCTAAGGGTATGACCTGTAGGAGCAGTGTCAAATACCAGGTAATCATATTCAGGGCTTTTTAATATTATCTCCCCCATCCTCTCAAAGAGGGCAGCTTCATGAGTTCCCGGGCTAATAGTGGCAGCCTTTATCTGCTTCTTTATCTCATCCAATATAACGGGGCTGACTATCTTTTTACAGTTGTCCATAACTCCTTTTAGATATCTCTGGCTCTCATGGTGGGCATCGATCTCAAGAAGGTCTAAACCCTCCTCTACCCTGAGACACTCTCCCCTTCCCTCTTCATCTGAAAAGATATCCCTTGTGGAGTGAGCAGGGTCTGTGGAGATCAGTAAAACTCTTTTCCCTTCCTCTACTTTTCCCATAGCATAGGCTGAAGCACAGGTGGTCTTCCCCACTCCTCCCTTTCCTCCAAAAAATACAATCCTTCTCAAATTAATCACCTCATTAAAGTGGACAGTCTGTTACTTTACTCTCCCAGACGGAATCCTTATCTGACATTCTGAGCTCCCAGGAGACCATCTCCTCCTCCAGGTAGGGGAGGAGCTCCAGGGTGTAGTAGCTTATGGGAAGGGGGATACCCATATTTTCAGAGAAGCAGATAAAGAGGAAGTCATCTATCTCCTCCTGCAGAACCTCTCCAATCCTCTCTGAAGACATCCTCTTGAAATCAAAGGCGCCCTGAAAAAATAACCTTATATCTTCTAATTTCATCAACAATCCACCTCCAAGAAAAGGGAGCTGTTTGCAGCTCCCTAAGGTTTATACTCTATCTGTAGCTTCCTTCTCCTCTGTTTCTTTTCTGTTGAAGGCTGATTTAGCTTCCACAATAAGTACTATAGCCAGGATAAATAAAGCCACAGCAAATATAAGGAGTACCGGGTTGGCCAGGTTTGACTTTATGATCAGCAGCAGAGCCGACAGAGTCACTGCAAACATGAATACCATAGGAATGCTGGCAACCTTATATGCCCTTCCAGTCTGCTTTAGCCATACAGCCAGGGAGAGCAGGGTAAGAGCAGAGAGAAGCTGGTTTGCTGATCCAAAGAGGGGCCATATGGTAGTCCAGCCGTTGAAGCTGAGGTATCCGCTTATGACCACTGTAACAACTGTGGCTCCTATCTTGTTGGATAGCTTTCCAAGGACAGGTACCTTCTCCTCAAACTCCCCTGCCATCTCCTGCATTATAAACCTTGCAAGCCTTGTAGCTGTATCCAGACTGGTCATTGCAAAGGCTGATATAGCGAGAGCTGTAAAGCTTTTTCCAGTTGTAAAGGGAACTCCAATGGTAGTCATAAAGTTACCCAGTCCGTCAGCAAATACATTTATGGGGCCTCCTGCTGCAAGGAGCTCCCCCAGTCTCTCCTTTGAGAGATAAGCTGCTGTAACTATTGCTATCACTGCAAGGACACCCTCTATAAGCATGGAACCGTAGCCAACCAGCCTTATATCCCTCTCATTGTCCAGCTGCTTTGAGGTGGTTCCCGATCCAACAAGGGAGTGGAATCCGGAAACAGCCCCGCAGGCAACAGTAACAAATAAAAGGGGAAACATATACTTCCCTCCCACATTAAAGCTTGTAACTGGAGCAAGGTTCAGGTTGGGCTTCATAATGAGAGCTCCCAGGAATCCACCGATAAGCATAGCGTAGAGGAGGAAGGAGTTCAGGTAGTCCCTTGGCTGGAGCAGGATCCAAACAGGGGTAACAGAGGCAATAAAAACATATGCCAGAAGAATTACCATCCATGTGTTTTTACTCAGGGTGAGAGGAAATAGGGTTCCGACATAGATACAGCCAAATAGGAGAACTACCCCAACAACACTTCCCACAGCAAGGCTTGCTCCCCTTCGATAGACGAAAAATCCAAAGGCTACAGCAAGGGCTATAAATAACAGAGAGGCCGATGCTGCTTCTGGAGTGGATACAAAGGTGCTTGCCACAATATTGGTAAAGGCTGCAACAACAAGTATCAGAGTCAGCCATGCAAAGACAGCAAAAAGCTGTTTTCCTCTTCGTCCCATGGTGGAGCCTATTACTTCTCCCAAGGACCTTCCCCTGTGTCTCACGGAAGCAAAGAGAGCTCCCATATCATGGACTCCTCCAAAGAAGATAGAACCTATGATTATCCATAGAAGGATGGGAACCCAGCCGAAGATAGCGGCTGCAATGGGTCCTACAATGGGTCCCGCTCCAGCTATGGAGGAGAAGTGGTGCCCCAGAAGCACAGGCGCCTTTGCAGGTACATAGTCTACTCCGTCATAGAGATCATGAGCAGGGGTCTTTCTCATAGGGTCAATCCCCCATTTGGTGGCCAAAAATCTACCATAGAGAATATAGGCAGCCAAAAAGATAATAACCGTGGATAAAATCAGCCAAAATGAATTCATAATACTACCTCCTTATAATATTTAGGAACTGAGAATGTTCTGAATAAACGTCAGTTCCTTTCTCCCTTCCCTATTGGTGACTACCCTTTCTTTCTCAGGGTCTACACAAATAAGCTTACAGTTGACCCACCCCTTAAAGCCAAAGGCATAGCTACGATAAAAACGGAATTTTTTTATATAATCTGGTTCCCCATCTTCAAACTCAGAGATAATGATAAGGGTCAGACATGTAGACATATGATCTGACCTGGGAGGAGCCAGGAGAGAGCATTTCTTTCTGATAAATTCCTTCACGGCTTCTATATCCCTTCTTGTAATCTTTTCCGGGTAGCTCTTGCAGAGGATAATCTCATTACTTTCAAAGGATTCATAGGTTAGCTCCTTAAAGGCAAAGTATCTGGTAATCCTTTCATGGTACCTTCCTCTAAAATCAAAGTTCATACCCTCTATATCTGCATCCTTTTCTATATCAAAGCTTGTTAAGAGCTTATTTACAAGTATCCGGCTAAAATCTTTAGTATTCAATATCGATCACTCCATCTTTTTTACTGATAATAGAGTATACTCCCATATATAGCAAAAACAAGAGGAGTGTCTTTTTTTAATTAATGAAAAGGCTGTTTGCCTATAAAAAATTTTTAGTTTTGTAAAGTAGATTACAAAACTTTTAGAAATTTTGATATATCATGGCTTCAATACATTTTTTCATTGAATGAAAAATTAAGGAGGGGATTTTTATGATTAAGCTTATTGGAGTCCTGATAAT
>CAYSGC010000061.1:0-8175 GCA_964430145.1 uncultured Fusobacteriaceae bacterium
CCTCATTTTGAAGGGCTTTTATCATCTTATCCTCCACTATCTCCCTATTTTCATATCTCTTACCCTTCATCTCCTCTACCAGTTCCTGCACAAAATCATCCTTTGATCTTATTCCGCTGTACTCCAGAAAGACATATCTTAGCCTTTCAGCCAGCTCCCTGTCTCTCTCCTCCAGCTTTTCTCTTATCCTTTCAAATATTATATCTGCCCCCCTTGCCTTAACCATGGGCATAAGAAGCATAAAATTGTTCCTTTCATACTTACATATAAGGTCTGTTCCTCTGAGGCACTCCTTTATCTTATCTGCTAAGATCTTCAGGAGACCAACCTGGGAACTTCCTCCATGGCCGCTTCCCGCCTCTGAGAAGTTATCCAGCCATACAAGGGCTGTTATGAATCTGAAGTTTGAGGTTTTAAAGAGGCTTATATACCTTTCAAGGTAGTTACTTCCATACTCCCTTGTGTATACCTTAGTATATGTATCATACTTCTCCTTCTTTACTCCCCTCTCCATTTCCAGAAGATCAAAGTAAACCATATCCATGGCAGACATGAGGAATACATCCTCCTCTCCGTCCAGTCTGACCTTTCTCATGGTCAATAAAACATCCCTGGGATTAAACCCCTCATCCAGAATATAAAACTTTTCATTTACAACTGCTCTCCCCTCCTCCAGCTTTCTATAGAGTGAGGTAAAGAGGTTTATCTTATCATCTGGAATATAATTTAAGAAGCTCTCCGGTCCCGAGGTTTCCGGCTTCTTCAGGTGGGTGTCGAAGTAACTGTTGGTCTCGATTATATTTAGGTCTATATCCAGTATTGCTGTAAAATTTGGAATTTCCTCATAGAGGAGTTCATACTTCCTTCTCTTTTTCTGTACATCCTCCAGTATCCTGTTGATCCCCTCCTCTACTCCCTTTAACTCTCTGAAGCTCCCAAGGGATATCTTTTCCCCTAAGCTCTCCTCCACATTGAAGGAATTTATCCTTCTTACAGCTTTATCTATCGGTTTCGACATGGTTCTTTCAAAGTATCTGGTCCCTAAAAGGGTCAGAAGAAGAATAACAAATACTCCCTTGAGGTAGATCTCCTGTCCCTTTTCATGAACTATATGAAAGAGAAGGCCATCCCTCTTGAGTTTTAAATATATCTGTCCATTTTCAACGGGGATATAGTATTTTTTTTCAGCTGTCTCTCCCTCTATCTTTATCTCCTCATTCTTTTTTCTGCTTTCCTTCAAACCCTCCATATATACCTTGTAGTAAGCCCACTTGGAATCACCCAAAAAGTTCTCTCTGTTAAGCCTAAAGATAAAGGCTCTTCCGTCCCTCTCCATTTTATAGCCAAGAATATCATCCTCTTCAGAGATTATATACCCCTTACTCCCTCTGATTAGTTCCAGCTCCGCTAGATCTCGGTTTTTCCAGACCCTCTTTCCACCGGAAACATAGATAAATAAATCTTGTTTTTTCAGCTCCTCTACCTGAGGGGCCCCGCCTATCAGATACTTATCCAAGAGAAGCTCCTCCCTGAGGGAAAACTCACCCTCAAGCTTTTCCTCGTAGTATTGAAAAACCTTATCCATTCTTTCGCTTTCTCTATCTGTATAGATCTTTTCCACATAAAAGTATTCACAGATCATTACAGAGGCTATTACTCCACCTATCAAAATAAAAAACACAATCCATATCTTGTCACGAAATTTCATAAACTTTCCCCCACCGATTTATATTTTGAACACCACCTGATTCTTTCCCTTCTTCTTTGCTTCATAGAGAAGTTCATCCACTTCTCTTATTATCTTGTCCACATCGTAATCCTCATCATCCTTCAAAATAATCGCTCCGGTACTCATCCCCAGCTTTACATGGATGTAGTTTCTGATAATCTCCTCCCTCTCCTCCTCAAAGTAGGAGGCCAGCTCCAAAAAGTCTTCATATCTTATCTGCTTAAATACAATGAAAAACTCATCTCCTCCATACCTGAAGGCCAGACCCTTTTCGCCGCAGATCTTCTTGAGAAAATCACCAATCTCCCTGAGAAGCCTGTCCCCTGCAAGGTGACCATAGGTGTCATTTAGCCTCTTAAAGTTATCCAGGTCCACCATCATAACGACACTATAGTATGGCCTGGAGGCTTTATTTTTCTTCAAATCAGTCAGAACCTCATAGAGAAAGAGCTTGTTGTAAAGGCCTGTCAGCCTGTCTATTATTGCTACCTCCCTTAACTGAAGGTTTGTGTGGGTCAGCCTCTTTCTGAGCATATTGAGCTCCTCGCTCTTCCTTAGATACCTCTCACCGAGATCCTTTACAGCCATATTAATATTAAAGAAGATACTATCTGTTTCCAGCAAAGAGTGGTTTTTTTTGTTCCTCTTTATTACCTCCACTTCCTCGATGACCCTATCCTCCTCCTCCTCTACCCTCGCTCTCACCCTCTTCATATGAAGAAGAGAGATTGCAATTAACAGGAGAAAGTATCCCCCTGTAGCAGCTAATTCCCCAATAGATCTCCTCTCACCGTTAAAGTAAAGCTTCAGTCCCTGAGGACTGTTTACCACTGGAATCAGATAGTGGATTCCTACCTCTGGAGAGATCCCTACCTCTATCCCTATCCTTTCCTCCAGGTTTTCTAGAAACTTCTGGTCTATCTCCCACATGGAGTAGGCACCTCTATTCTTTTGGACACTTCCCCCGTAGATATAGTATCTGCCATCCATGAGAAGGATTCCCTCTGATTTTTTCTCTAAAAAGTACCTCTCCCCATTAAGTTCTATGTCTCTCCACCTTCCATCCCAGTTGCTATAAATATTCCATCTTCCCCCTACCACTCTTATAAGGTAGCTAAACTCCCCCCTATCGATAATCTCATGCTCCAGATACCTTACACTGGTTTCCCTGAGGTCCTCCACTACCTCTCCAATGTACTCCTCTACTCTTCCTCTTAAAAAGGCTTCCCTTCCCTGCCTTTCCTCTATCCCCTTGTGCACCAAGTATGTTAAGTTGGTTAAGATGACTGAAACAACCAGAAGATAGAATAGAAAATTATGTTTAAAGTATTTTTTTACCTTTATCCCTTCCATCCCTCTCCTCCTTAAATAACCCGCAAACTTCAGATAGTTGTTAAACTTATACACCTAGTAAGGTTTTACAAGATATTTGGTAAATTCCTACTTTTTAACTAAAGTTGTACCCTTTATCTTCTTCGACCCCTCATAACCATTAAAGATAATTTTTCGTTTCTTTTTAAATATAGAAAGCAGCATGAAGTTGCATCCTTATAATCACTCGGAGCACTAATTGCTTCATGAAAGATTTTAATAAATTCCATACTTTCCTTAACAATAAAAAAAGACGACAGCTCTGCTGTCGCCTTTAACCTTCTCTAGATCTTGTGCTTAGGGAAGTACTTAGTATGTAACAGGTGATGTGCATCGTGGCTCATTGGCTTACCTAGGTGCTTCTCATATAGCTCCTGTACATATTTATTCTCGTGAGATTTTCTGATCTCCTTGTTGTTATCTATATTTTGAAGACCTTCAAATCTCTTTCTGATGATTCCGAAGTCTCCGTGGTGGTAAGGCTGTCCTCCTCCACCGATACATCCACCCTTACATGCCATGATCTCAATTGCATGTAGAGTTTCCTCTCCAGCTCTTAGCTTATCCATAAGCTCTCTTGCTGCTCCCAGTCCGTGAGCGATTCCGATTCTAAACTTAGATCCAAGCTTCTCATCTAGTCCTGGAATAGAAACCTCTGCTACTCTGATTCCCTCCATTCCTCTAAGGTCCTCAAAATCTACAGACTCAAGAGATTCCTTTGTGATCCACTCGTAAGCTGTTCTTGTAGCTGCCTCGATAACTCCTCCAGTTCTTCCGAAGATATCAGCTGCTCCTGTAGATGCTCCAAGTGGGTTGTCAAACTCACCCTCATCAAGTCTCTTAAGGTCTATATTAGCCTGCTTAAGAAGAGCTGCAAGCTCTCTAGTTGAGATAGAGTAGTCTACATCTGGTGTTCCGTCTACCTTAAACTCATCTCTAGATGCCTCATACTTCTTTGCAAGACATGGCATGATAGATACACAGATAAGGTCCTCTCTTGCGATGCCTTCCTCTTTAGCCCAGATTCCTTTAGCTACTGCACCAAACATCTGCTGAGGTGACTTAGCTGAAGATGGTACATCTAGGAAATCAGGGTAGTTGTGCTCAAAGAACTTAACCCATGCAGGACAACAAGATGTAAGGATAGGAAGTTTCACGTCCTCATCTCCACCTAGCTTTCTTGTTACTCTGTCGATAAGCTCAGATGCCTCCTCCATGATAGTCAGGTCAGCTGCCCAGTTTGTATCGAATACCTGGTCAAATCCAAGCTTCTTAAGAGCCGTTACCATCTTACCAGTTACATCTGTTCCTGGCTCAAGTCCAAACTCCTCTCCAAGAGCTACTCTTACTGCAGGGGCAACCTGTACGATTACCTTCTTCTTAGGGTTAGCTATATCCTTTACAAGTTTCCAAGTGTGGTCTGCTTCGTGCAGTGCTCCCACTGGACATACTGCTACACACTGTCCACAGTATGTACATACAGAGTCCTCTAGGTCCTGCTCAAATGCAGGGGCAACTACTGCCTCAAATCCTCTGTTTACTCCAGAAAGTACTCCACAAGTCTGGATCTCATTACACATAGTCTCACATCTTCTACACATGATACATTTGTCTACATCTCTTATGATTGAAGGTGAGTAGTCCTTTCTGTACTCAGACTCCTTACCTTGGAATCTTACCTCTCTTACTCCAAACTGAGTTGCAAGGTCCTGAAGCTCACACTCTCCGTTCTTAGAACAAGACAGACAGTCCTTAGGGTGGTCTGAAAGAAGCAGCTCAAGAACTGTCTTTCTCTTCTGCATTACCTTCATAGAGTTAGTTACTACTACCATTCCGTCATATACTGGTGTCGCACAAGCAGGAGCCAGGTTTCTTCTTCCCTCTACCTCTACCACACATATTCTACATGATGCACAATCATTCTTATAGTCTGCTCCACCCATTTGAAGGTAACAAAGGGTAGGAATTGTAATTCCAGCAGATTTTGCTGCTGATACTATAGTCGCACTCTTAGGCACTTCTATTGATATTCCATCTATCGTAACTTTTACAGTTTCCATTAGGCCAATTCACTCCTTTTTTCTTTAATTTTTTCCAATAATGTGATCTATCCTCTATCGATTGCCTTAAACTTACAAGTAGTATAGCAAGCTCCACACTTAATACACTTCTCCTGGTCGATAACGTGCTTCTCCTTTACCTTACCAGAGATACAGTTAACTGGACATACTCTTGCACATGCTGTACAACCGATACACTTGTCGTTTATAGTGAACTGAAGAAGGTCTGTACAAGCTCCTGCTGGACATCTCTTGTCAGTTACGTGTGCTACATACTCATCCCAGAATTGGTCTAGAGTTGAAAGAATTGGGTTAGGTGCTGTCTGCCCTAGTCCGCATAGAGATGTGTCCTTGATAGTCTCAGAGAGCTCTCTCATTAACTCAAGGTCCTCCATAGTTCCGTTACCCTTTGTTATCTTGTCTAGCATCTCATATAGTCTAGTGTTTCCTATTCTACATGGAGTACACTTACCACAAGACTCCTCTACAGTAAAGTCTAGGTAGAACTTAGATACTGCAACCATACAGTCATCCTCGTCCATTACGATCATTCCACCAGATCCCATCATAGATCCCTTAGCAGTCAGTGAATCGAAGTCGATCTTAGTATCCAGGTCGTTTTCAGTCAGACATCCTCCAGATGGTCCTCCAGTCTGTACAGCCTTAAACTTCTTACCGTCCTTGATTCCTCCACCAATCTCAAAGATTACCTCTCTAAGAGTAGTTCCCATAGGTACCTCTACAAGACCTACGTTGTTGATCTTTCCAGCTAGAGCGAATACCTTAGTTCCAGAAGACTTCTCTGTACCGATACCCTTGAACCACTCTCCACCGTTTAGGATGATCTCAGGAATGTTAGCAAATGTCTCTACGTTGTTTACGTTAGTTGGTTTACCCCAGTAACCAGCTTCTGCTGGGTATGGAGGCTTTGAAGTAGGCTCTCCTCTCTCTCCCTCCATTGAGTGGATAAGAGCTGTTTCCTCTCCACATACGAAAGCTCCTGCTCCGTACTTAATCTCTATATCGAAGTCGAATCCAGATCCGAGGATATCCTTTCCAAGAAGTCCATACTCTCTTGCAGCCTGCATTGCTTTTCTAAGTCTGTTGATAGCCAGCGGGTACTCAGCTCTGATATATACAAGTCCCTTAGTAGCCTTTGTTGCGTATCCACAGATAGCCATAGCTTCAATTATCGAGTGGGCGTCTCCCTCTAGGATGGATCTGTCCATGAATGCTCCCGGATCTCCCTCGTCTGCGTTACATACCACATATTTTTGATCAGCTTCATTGTTTAGAGCAAACTGCCACTTAAGACCAGTAGGGAATCCCCCACCTCCTCTTCCTCTAATTCCAGAAAGCTTGATCTCATCTACTACGTCCTGAGGTTCCATGCTAGTAAGAACCTTTCCTAGCGCCTGGTATCCTCTGTTTCCTAAATACTCATCTATACTTTCAGGGTCTATAAGTCCACAGTTTCTAAGAGCAACTCTCATCTGCTTCTTATAGAACTCCATATTTTCTCCCTCATGGATTCTCTCACCAGATTTAGGGTCTCTGAATAATAGAGTCTCTATCCTCTCTCCCTTTATCAGGTCTTCCTCTATGATTCTTCCTGCATCCTCTGGTTTTACCTCTACATAGAATGTGTTGTCTGGCATTATCTTTACGATAGGTCCCTTCTCACAGAAACCAAAACATCCAGTCAATACTACCCTAACATCTTCATCCATCCCTTTTTCCTTAAGGATAGCGTTCATGTTATCAGCTATTTTATTACTCTTTGAAGAAAGACATCCTGTTCCACCACAGATTAGGACGTGCTTTTTGTCTGCCATTTATACTTACCCCCTTAATGTTTTTTCTTTCTGTCTCCATGGTTGTCTACCAGAAAGTGTGCTATCTCCTGGGTGTTTACCATGTATTTTTCCACAAGCTTTACAGCTTCCCCTGGCTCCATGTTGCCGAATACAACCTGCCCCATTTTAGGGATTGCCAGTTCAATTGTAGGTTTGTCCCCTGAGTATCCGTAGAACTCACTCTGAACTACCACTACATCCTCAATACCTTTTTCCTTAATGTATCTTATTACTGCAAGAGATACCTCATCGGCTAATCTCTTGGCTTCAAGTGTATTTTGACCTATCCCTACCCTCACTACCTTGGTATTTTCCAGGTCAAGATCCTCTCACTTCTTTCTTAGCTCGATAAGTGCTTCGCACTCCTTACCCTTTTTTAATAGTTCCTCATAAGAAGTAATCTTTTTAGACATCTTAAATCCTCCTATTGACCTCTGTACTTTGCGATTAATCCCGCTACATCCTTAGCTTCATCCTTACCAAATACATCCTCACCGATAAGTACCACTGGTGCCAGTCCGCATGCTCCTACACATCTAAGAGCGTCAATTGAGAACTCCCCATCTACAGTAGTTTCCCCGGCGCTGATTCCAAGCTGCTTTTCAAAGTCCTCTAGTACCTTTCCTGCTCCTCTAACATAGCAAGCTGTTCCCATACATACAGATACTGGGTGCTTCCCCTTTGGAGTCATAGTAAAGAAGGAATAGAAACTAACTACTCCATATACCTTTGCTAGTGATAGATCCAGTCTTTCTGCTACAAACTCCTGAATTTCCTTTGGCAGGTATCCAAAAATTTCCTGCGCCTTATGTAGTACAGATATTAGTGCTCCTTGTTTATCTTCAATTGAAAGTATAAACTCATCTAGTTCTTTAAAACATGATTCTTTAAGTTCGTTCTTACAAGCCATCTTATCCTCCCCTTTTATGTTTATTTTATGTTAATAAAATAACTATATCCACATCAAATATAACACTATTTTTATTTCAAAAGCAATGTTTTTTTAGACATACAAAGCATATATTTTGTGTCTCAAAATTTCTTGATTATTATTTTGTTAAAAAATGCACTTTTTGAGGTCACTTCTTAACCATGTAGACCCTTGGATTTAGGTATCTTTTTTTATTTTGCGTTCTATTTTTGTAATTTATAGAATTTT
>CAYSGC010000061.1:8275-13850 GCA_964430145.1 uncultured Fusobacteriaceae bacterium
TTTTTTGCGCAGTAGTAGCTATTTCCAGTTCCTGAAAAATAATAAATTCTTCCTCTCTCCACAGTTCACCTCCTAGTACAAGTTTACCCCACAAAACCAGCAAAATGAAATTTTTAATACTAAAAATAAAGAGCTTTTTGCATAAAACTCCCAATAATTTGATTAGTTTTTTAGTCAACAATAAAGTTTTATTGATAACCATATACCAAAAGCTTTAATCGGTTTTAAATTTATTAACCTCACTTTTAATTATCCTCCCCTGTTTCCAGCAAAAAATAAAAAAAGAGCAGGAAAATTCCTGCTCTCAAAATTACTTTTCAGTTCTCTCTAGGATAGCCTTTACAAGACCTGTAAATAGAGGGTGAGGTCTATTTGGTCTAGTTTTAAACTCTGGGTGGAACTGCCCTGCGATAAAGTAAGGGTGCTCGCTTGTTGGAAGCTCAACTATCTCAGCAAGTCTTCCGTCTGGAGATGATCCTGAAATTACAAGACCTGCATTCTGGATTACTTCCTTATATGCATTGTTGAACTCAAATCTATGTCTGTGTCTCTCATAGATAAGTTCCTCTCCGTAAAGTTCTCTAGCAAGAGTTCCCTCCTCTAGCTTACAAGGGTAGATTCCCAGTCTCATAGTACCACCCATCTCTACTCCCTTCTGATCTGGAAGGATGTCGATTACAGGGTGCTCACAGTTCTCATCAAACTCTGCAGAGTTTGCATTTGAGTATCCAAGTACCTCTCTTGCATACTCAATTACAGTACACTGCATTCCAAGACAGATTCCTAGGAATGGGATCTTGTTTCTTCTTGCAAAGTTGATAGCCTCGATCTTACCCTCAACTGCTCTTGCTCCAAATCCTCCTGGTACAAGGATTCCGTCGTACTTCTTAAGTACCTTTACGTCAAGAGTTTCAGCCTGGATATAATCGATATCAGCATCTGCATCCAGGTGGTAACCAGCGTGCTTGATAGACTCATCTATAGAAATGTATGCGTCCTTAAGCTCTACATACTTACCTACTACAGCCATCTTGAACTTCTTGCTTGGGTTCTTTATTCTGTCTACCATCTTAGCCCACTCTTCAAGGCTTGGTTTCTTGTTTTCTATTCCAAGCTGCTTACACACTACATCTGCAAGTCCGTTCTTCTCCATGATCATTGGAACCTCATAGATAGTAGATGCATCTGGTGCCTCGATTACTGCTTCCTCATCGATATCGCAGAATAGAGACAGCTTTCTTGTAAGGTCATCTGTGATAGGGTGCTCAGTTCTGCACACAAGTACATTTGGTCTTATTCCCATCATCATAAGCTGCTTTACTGAGTGCTGAGCAGGCTTAGTCTTAAGCTCCCCTGCTGCCTTTAGGTATGGCAGAAGTGCACAGTGAACGTAAAGCACATTTTCTCTTCCCACGTCGTATCTGAACTGTCTGATAGCCTCTAGGAACGGAGTAGACTCGATATCTCCAACTGTTCCACCGATCTCAGTGATTACGATGTCTGAGTTGTTTTCCTTACCTACGATCTCTATCTTTGACTTTATTTCATTTGTAATGTGAGGAACTACCTGTACAGTTTTACCTAGGTACTCTCCTCTTCTCTCTTTATTTATTACAGACTGATATATCTTTCCTGTAGTTATGTTGTTATACTTTGTTAGGTTCTGATCGATGAATCTCTCATAGTGTCCAAGGTCTAGATCTGTTTCTGCTCCATCGTTAGTTACGAATACCTCTCCGTGCTCATATGGGTTCATTGTTCCCGGATCTACGTTGATGTATGGGTCGAACTTCTGAATAGTTACGTTGTAACCTCTCTCCTCTAAAAGTCTTCCTAGTGATGCTGCAGTTATTCCCTTTCCTAGAGATGATACTACTCCACCTGTTACAAAAATATACTTTGTCTGTTTCATTAAAAATAAACCTCCTGTTGAAATACTTAGCCGATTAGCGGCAATAAAAAAAGACGAAAAAAAAAAATCGCCTCAGTGGTTTTTTTTTTGAAGAGAGAAATCCACTGCACTCTCTTCAAAACTATCTTTAATTTTCAAGTAATTTGTAATTGTTTTTATCAATTCACTCAGAAGAGTATACCATAAGAATAAGGGTATTTCAAGGATAAAATTAAGTATTTCCAAAATCTTTTTCAGAATATAATTTTAATAAAGGTTTTTCCTCCTCTTTTCAGTAGATAATTTCTAAAATCAATTAAGGAGGGATGGATTATGAAGGAAATGAAAAGGAACTTAGAGGAACTGAAGAAGGATATGGCTGAATTTGAAAAAAAGCTGGAGAAGGCTTGGGCAGAGGAAAATGACATTAAGATAAAGGAGTACAGAGAGAAGCTTGAGGCTATAACCGACCTTGTATTCAAGCTTAAATCTCAGAAGTAATCTTTACCTTCACTTCATAGGTCGAGATGAGAGCCAGGTCTTAGAGCACCGTTTCTTGGCAGAGCAATAAAACATTCAAAAATAAAAAAGGAGCCCTCAGGCTCCTTTTTTTTATCTATACTTTACTTTAATGAAGTTCTAATTATAGAGTTCCCTTCTTGTAAGCTCCTTCAGAACCGAATACGTTAGCGATCTTAGTCTTGTAGTATTCCTTCATCTTAGATTTTCCGTTTCCAAGATATTTTCTAGGGTCAAACTCTCCTGGCTTAGTTCCAAATACTTCTCTTACTCCTGCAGTGAATGCAAGTCTTCCGTCTGTATCTACGTTGATCTTTGCTACAGCTGATTTAGTAGCTCCTCTAAGCTCAGAATCAGGGATACCGATAGCGTCCTTAAGCTCTCCTCCGAACTCCTTGATAGTTGCTACAAACTCCTGAGGTACAGCTGATGATCCGTGAAGTACGATAGGGAATCCAGGGATCTTAGTCTCGATCTCTGCTAGGATCTCGTGCTTAAGCTTAGGATCAGTTCCTGGCTTAAACTTGTGAGCTCCGTGAGATGTACCGATAGCAATAGCTAGTGAGTCAACACCAGTTCTTGATACAAACTCCTCTACTTCCTCTGGCTGAGTGAAAACGTGCTCGTCTGCTACTACGTCATCCTCTACTCCAGCTAGTACTCCAAGCTCAGCTTCTACAGTTACGTCAAACTTGTGAGCGTACTCTGCAGCTTCCTTTGAGATAGCGATGTTTTTTTCGAAGTCATAGTGAGAACCGTCGATCATTACAGATGAGAATCCGTAGTCGATACAGTCCTTTATTGCCTCTAGTGATGGTCCGTGATCTAGGTGAAGTGCGATAGGAATGTCCGATCCCATTGATCTAGCAATTTTTACTGCTGCCATAGCAAGCATTGGTACAGTTTCCTTACCCATGTAGCTTCTAGCACCTGTTGAACATTGTAGGATTACAGGTGATCCCATCTCAGCACATCCTTCAACGATAGCCTGCATCATTTCCATGTTGTTAAAGTTAAAAGCTGGTACAGCATACCCATTTTCGTTAGCGTGCTTGAACATTTCCTTTGTGTTTGAAAGACCTAAGTCCTTATAATTGTATTTCATAGTCAAAATCATCCTCCATCAAATGTTTTCTACATACCCATTCTAACAAATTTCTTTTCTAAAATCAAACATACCTTAGGCTATATTTTAACCTTTATTTGTTTCAAAATATGCCGAAAGAACCATTTTGGTTTCATTCTTTTCTTAAAAAGACTAAAAACTTCTGGCACCATCTCCATGACACACTCCCCAACAAGCTGGTATTTCTTAAGGGGTCCCCTCAGGAGATTACCCGAGTTGGCGAGCCAGGATATCATAATAAGGTTTATTATCCTCAAAAAGTTTACAGTGACTGTAATGATTCCGGTCTTTGTGATATAAAAATTATATAACCTGTAGACCACTTCCCCCTCCTGAAGGTAGAGAAGCTGAAAGAAGCAGGTACCCATATAGAAGAGGAAGAGAAACCTCATCTTCTTCAGGCCCTTCTTCAGTTCCTTATTCTTAAAGAGGTTTATAGTAAAAACTATGAGAAAGATCACCCCCATATCCAGGGGGTGAGACAGGTAGACGTTACCTATAAAAAGAAGAAGTAGACTACTTTTTAATAACATCTGCTCCACCCATATAAGGTCTCAGCGCCTCAGGGATGATGATAGATCCATCCTCCTGCTGGTAGTTCTCAAGGACTGCAAGTAATGCTCTACCTACAGCTACACCAGATCCGTTTAGTGTGTGTACAAACTCGCTCTTCTTCTCTCCCTCTGGTCTGTACTTAAGACCCATTCTTCTAGCCTGGAAGTCTCCACAGTTTGAGCAAGATGAGATCTCTCTATACTTACCTTGAGCTGGTACCCATACTTCTAAGTCATAAGTTTTAGTCGCTCCGAATCCGATATCTCCAGTACATAGCTGAACTATTCTGTATGGAAGTCCCAGTCTCTGAAGTACAGTTTCTGCGTTAACTACCATCTTTTCAAGCTCATCATATGAAGTCTGAGGAGTAGCAAGCTTTACCATCTCAACCTTGTTGAACTGGTGCTGTCTGATAAGCCCCTTCATATCTCTTCCATATGATCCAGCTTCTCTTCTGAAGCAAGGCGAGTGAGCTGTGTAGTACTTAGGAAGGTCCTTCTCCTCTAGGATCTCCTTTCTGTGGATACTTGTAAGAGTGATCTCTGAAGTTGAGATCAGGAACATATCGTCTGTAGTCTTGTACATATCCTCCTCAAACTTAGGAAGCTGACCAGTTCCCTCGCAGATCTCTCTGTTTACGATATATGGAGTGATGTGCTCAGTATACCCGTGCTCGGTAGTGTGAAGGTCTAGCATGAAGTTGATAAGAGCTCTCTCAAGTCTTGCTCCAGCCCCTCTGTATATAGTAAATCTCGATCCTCCAAGCTTAGCTCCTCTTTCGAAGTCAAGGATATCAAGCTCCTCTCCTAGCTCATAGTGTGCCTTTGGTTCGAAGTCAAACTTTCTAGGCTCTCCCCATGATCTAACTAATAGGTTGTCCTCCTCGTCCTTTCCAACTGGAGTAGACTCGTGGTATACGTTAGGAATAGTCATCTGGAAGTATCTTAGCTTCTCATCTAGCTCGTTAAGTCTTGTATCCAGAGTTTTGATCTCTCCAGATACTCCTCCCATCTCAGCCTTGATTGCCTCAGCCTCTTCCTTCTTACCCTCTCTCATTAACTTTCCGATCTCTTGAGATACAGTGTTTCTCTTGTGCTTAAGAGCCTCTACCTTTGTAAGGATCTCTCTTCTCTCTGCGTCGTACTGTTCAAACTCATTCAGGTTTACCTCAGTACCTCTGTTTTTTAGCATCTCCTCTAAAAATTCAATGTTGTCTCTGATGTATCTTAAGTCTAGCATCTCAATACCCTCCCTTTAGTTTTTATCTATAAAAATTTTATTTTTAAGCTTTTTTACTTCTTGTATCCCATCTTCTTTATCTCTACCTGGGAAAGTTCTACTCCTGCAATACCTAGGAAGGCATTTGGAGATGTATTTCTCACCTCTAGATAAAGGACATTCCCCTCTACCCTGTAGTCCACAAGCTTTTCCTTCAGGTCTCTCTTCTGGAGCTTTCTCTTCTTTATTCTTTCCTCTATAATCTC
>CAYSGC010000062.1:0-13735 GCA_964430145.1 uncultured Fusobacteriaceae bacterium
AAATGAACTGATTACATATCATAACATTTTTCCGGAAAAAAATCAATATCGCATTTGTATTGAAAACAAACACCTGTAACTCTATTAATCAAATAGCCTTCTGAAGAAGCCTTTTGTGCTTTCACCGACCCCTCTGAAGAACTTTTTTATCTCCCCTTCAGGAACCTGATCCTTCTTGAAGAGAATCTCCCTTCTATAGGTCTTTGGAGGTCTTCCAATCTCTCCATTACGAATATCGATATTTCTCTTTACAAGCTCTCCGTTTCTCTTGTTAGCATCTATAAACTCAAAGTCCGACGGATCATAGATCCCCTTATTTATAAGGCTCATGTAGAAGTTCTTCCACAGGGGAGCAGCAACCCTTCCTCCAGTTGATTCATTGGGCATAGAGGAGTTGTCGTCATATCCCATATAAATAACTGTTACATAGTCTGGAGTGAAGCCGGCATACCAGGCTGATCTGAAATCATTGGAAGTTCCGGTCTTACCTCCCTGTTCCAGAGCAGAACCAAACCTTGTTGTTACCTTAGCAGCTTTACCGGAACCATTTTCAACCACATCCTGAAGCATATAAGTTGTAAGAGCAGTATTTATTGGGTCAAAGATCCAGCTTCCCTCCTCGGTCTCTCTTCTGTATAGGATATTTCCGTGGTCGTCCTCTATCCTTGTAATGAGCACAGGCTCATGGGCATAGCCCCCATTGGCAAAGGGGAGGTAGGAGGCTGCCAGTTCAAGGGGGGAGGCACTCATAGAACCAAGGGCCGATGTGAGGTTATCCTCCATTGATATACCAGATCCTGTAGCCTGAAAGTTCCCCTTAACACTCTCTATTCCCACTTCCTTTAAAAGTTTTACCGCCACAGTGTTTACTGATTTTTCTAGGGACTCAAGAAGGGTTATCTTACCGTACTCCTTGTTTCCATAGTTTCTGGGAGTCCACTTTCCGTAGGACACTGTAGATGCATCTACAAGCTGGTTCATGGTATACCCCTTCTCCATGGCAGTATAGTAAACGAAGGGTTTAAAGGTAGATCCGATCTGCTTCTTGGTATTTACCGCTCTGTTAAAGTTTCCAGCACTGTAGTTTTTTCCGCCGATGATACTTCTTACCTCTCCAGTGTGAGCATCTAATGTTACCATGGCTCCCTGGAGCTTGGCATCCTTTCTCAGGTAGGAGTAGGAGTTAAACTCCTCCCGGGCAGTTTTCTGCATCTCTGTATCCAGTGTAGTATATACCTTTAGACCTCCCTTTGCTACTATATCCACAGCTACCAGGTCGGTAAGCTTATCCTCCACTATATCTGTAAAATCAGGAGCCTTGGCACTCTCCCTCTTCCTTCGTCCGTCCTTCACTATAACAGAGGTATTCTTTCTTCCTCGATATCCCCTTGGGAGGTCCTGCTCATTTACAAATTTGTGCTGGAGAGCGAGGTTGTACTGAGCTTCATCTATGATTCCCTGGTTATACATGAGTTTTAGTATAAGGTGGGCTCTCTTTAGGGCATTGTCCAGGTTAGTTCTGGGATTATATGTGCTTGGCCTGTTGGGTATACCTGCAAGCATGGCAGCCTCTGGAAGGTTTATCTCAGACACATCCTTATTAAAGATATCCCTTGCTGCTTCCCTTACACCGTAGGATCCCGAGCCAAAGTAGATCTCGTTGAGATATTTTTCCAGGATCTCCTTCTTTGTATAGACCCTCTCTATCTCGAGGGTGATAATAAGCTCCTTAAACTTTCTTGTAAGGGTTCTTTCATTGGTAAGGAAGGCATTCTTTGAAAGCTGCTGGGATATTGTACTTCCTCCCTGGGACACCCTTCCTTTGGAGAGGTTAACCAGCACTGCCTTCCCAAGCCTCCTCACGTCTATTCCGAAGTGGGAGTAAAACCTTCTGTCCTCTACAGCTATAAAGGCGTTCTGAAGGTCCTCTGGGATCTCGCTTATATCGGCGTTCTCCCCCTTTTGTCTGGAGATATACTCAATTATATTTTCATCCCTGTCCATAATTGTTATGGGTTCTGCCAGGGCGTAGGAGTTTATCGTATCCTTGACACTTATGTAGGTTGCAATGGATATTCCTCCCAGGGTAATGCATCCAGCTGCAAGGAGTATGAGCAATCTTCTTTTTTGTTTCTTTATTGTTTCAAATACTCTTTTCATATTTTATCTTCACCTATATCGTATTTTTTTTTAATTATCTCACATAAATGTGATGTTTATATGAGGATGGCTAAGTATCGAAAACTGAATACTTCAACAAAATGTGTGGGAAATCTTGACAGAAGTTTATTTTAAAAGTATACAATTACCATATTAACGTAAAAAGCAGAGGGATGTCTATGAAAAACAAGGTTGTAGGAGTAAGCGGAAACAGGAGAAGTTGGAATAATTTTGAGAGGGATTATGTAAATAACCACTATATAGATTCCATAGAGATGGCAGGGGGAATTCCTCTCATCCTTCCCATTACCACAAGGGAGGAGACAATTAAAAGCTATGTAGATATGGTAGATGCTCTGATCCTCTCTGGAGGGCACGATATGGATCCGGTCTACTACAATGAGGAGCTTCTTCCCGAGGGAGAGATGCCCTTCAGGGATAGGGATGTTTTTGATATGCTTCTTATAAGGTATGCAGTGGAGAAGGAGATACCCATCTTGGGCATATGCCGTGGGATGCAGGTTCTCAATGTATACTTTGGAGGAAGCCTCTATCAGGACCTCAAGTACAATAGGGAGGTCTGTCTGAAGCATATCCAGGAGAGCTGTCCGGGGGAGCATGTACACAAGGTAGCCATAGAGGGTGACTCGGTTCTTTCAGAGGTCTTCGGGGAGGAGGTGTGGGTGAACTCCTACCACCACCAGCTTATAAAGGAAGTGGGTGAAAATTTAAAGGTTACTGGGAGGGCCAGCGATACGGCTGTGGAGCTCATCGAGTGGAGGGACAGCAGCAGATTTATTGTGGGAGTCCAGTGGCATCCAGAGATGATGTATTCCAGCGGTTCAAGAGATATGGGAAGGATATTTAAACTGCTTTTAGAAAGGGCATAGAAGGAAAAAGATTAAAAGGGGGAGTTATATGAAGAGAGTTTTATTGCTGCTAATGGCATGCCTATGGCTTATATCGTGTGGTAGGAAGGAGGCAGAGGTTCCCAAGAAGGATACCCTGGTATACGCTCAGCTGACGGAAGCTAAGAGCCTGGATCCTCATGCAAGTACCGACCAGTACTCTCAGAGGGTGATAGCCAATATCTATGACAGGCTTGTGGAAGTGGATGAGGAGATGAATATCATCCCGAGCCTTGCCACAGAGTGGAAGAATATAGATGACACCACAATGGTATTTAAGTTAAGGGAGGGAGTAAAGTTTCACAGTGGCAGGGAAGCAACAGCTGAGGATGTAAAGTTTTCACTGGAGAGGGCAATGGGGTCTCCCAAGCTGGGTAGTCTGTATACCCTCTTTGATAAAGTAGAGGCTGTGGATAGGTATACTGTATCTGTAACCACTAAGAAGCCCTTTGGAGCACTCCTTTATCATCTGTCCCACAAATCGGCCTCTATTCTCAATAAGGAGTTTGTAGAGGAGAATGAGGGAAATATTGATCAGATAGCAGACGGTACCGGGGCCTATATGCTGGATTCGTGGACAGCTGGGGATAATATAGTTCTCAAGAGAAATGCCCAGTACTTTAGAGGGGAACCATCTATCGAGTATATCAAGATCAGAAGTATAGCTGAGGAGAACAGTAAGGTGATAGGTCTTGAAACTGGAGAGATAGATATAGCTGCCGACCTGGAGTCTATGTCTAGAAATACCATCCTTGAAAATGACAGCCTGATCCTTGCTGAGACCAGCTCCTTCAGCGTTCAGTATCTGGGAATGAATGTGGAGAAGCCTTACCTGAATGATATCAGGGTTAGAAAGGCAATTGCAATGGCTATAGACAAGGATATTATAATTGAAACCATACTCATGGGGGCTATGGAGGAGGCCAACAGCTTCCTTGCTCCAGGGGTCTTCGGATATTCAAAGAGTGCAGCTACCTATAGCTATAATCCAGAGGAGGCTAAAAAGCTTATAGAGGAAACTGGATATGAAAACATAGAGCTTACAGTGCTTACAAGTAACAATACCACAAGAGCACAGATATGTGAGGTAATTCAGGCACAGCTCAAAGAGATCGGAATAGACCTTAAGATAGAGATTGTAGAGTGGGGAACCTTCCTTTCAGCTACATCCTCTGGTGAGGCGGAGCTCTATATGCTTGGCTGGTCGCCATCAACAGGTGACGGAGACTATGGACTTGTTCCCAATACTCACAGCGCCAATAAGGGAAGCGGCGGAAATAGAAGCTTCTATGAGAATAAGGAGCTGGACAGAGTTCTAGACATGGCCAAGGAGGAGCTGGACGTGGACAGGAGAAAGGATCTCTATGCTGAAGCTCAGGACATAATAAATGAGGATGTACCGGTACTTCCCCTCTACTATCAGTTATCCAATGCTGGATTAAACAAATCTGTAAAGGGATATGTACAGACATCGGCAAACTACCCATACTTCTATAAATTAAGTTTTCAATAGAAAAGAAGAGACAGGCTGCTAAGGCAGCCTGTCTTTTGGTGTTAAGGAAAATATAGAACTTATAAATAAATTACTTGAAACAGTAAGTGTTCCGACCGATTATCATGATGCAACGTCACATTGATTTATTACTAAGGAAAGCATATAATTATAGATTAATGCTATAGATAAAGGTCCATTACATAAGATTATAGAGGGTGGAGCGTCACGCTCCTTTAAAAGGATTTTTTTATAGCTATTCCCAGGGTGTTACCGTCTATCCCTGGATTGTTGTCAGTTATCCCTGCATTGGATATATGCCAGATGCTCCCCTTGAGTATGAGTTCAGTGTCCTCGCAGAGGGCATAACTGAGTCCTACTCCAATATTCTCCTTAAAGTTGAAGTTGTCGTGCTGGCTGGTGTTGTAGGTGTTCAGGTACATAAATCCAAGGCCTCCAAAGATAATAAACTTCCACTGAGAGGAGAGGATAAACTCCTTGTTAAGATTTATCATAATTCCTGGATCCAGAGTATCGTCTGCCACATGGATAAAAGGCTCTCCGCTTATGTAAAGGGTAGGGGAGAAGTTATATAGAGGAAGGGCAGACTGGATATACCACCCGTCATATGTTTTTTCATTTGTGCTATTTAAATATCCTCCCTCTAAAGACAGATCTATGGAATATGAAATCACACTAAGCAAAAGAAAAAGAATAGAGAGTATTTTTTTCATTGGGTCCTCCTAATAAAGCAGGTCTATTTACCTATAATTAGGAGAAATGTTGATTAAATCCTTTTAAAGAACAAAAACTTTCCAGCGTTTTTTATAGGTTGGAAAGTTTCGTTATATTTATATTTTTATTAGAACTTCATGGTGCAGCTTATACCAAAGGCAAGGAAGCTCTTCTCGTACTTCACAGAAGGGAAGCTTGCTTCCATTCCATTAAAGTCTTTCTGTTCTCCAGAGGCTGTAACTGTATCATAGGAGATCTGAGCTACCGATAGCAACCACTCCTGATTTGGATTTGGCCTGTACTTTATACCGGTACCAATGATATGGGAATCCAGGGCATACTCGACATCCGAGTATGTCTCTTCACCAGCTCCCGTATCAGCATAGTTGTATCCCAGGGTCCACGACCACTTTTCATTTATGAGATACTCCATACCGACATTCAGTTCATATCCATTGTCATACCCATCCTGTCCGTCAAGGTCAGCATCCTTTATAAAATAGTAGTTTCCTCCTGCCATAATGACAAGTCTGTCTGTAACCTTATGGGATACTCCAAGGGCCAGCATTGCAGGAAGATCTCTGTATCTCTTATCTCCGTCTGCATATTGAGGGTAGAAATCTAGGAATCCTACCTCTTTATTAAGTATCTTTGCCGGGTCATCTGTAGCATCTGCCTCAAACTTCAACTTGACTTTTGTTTCATATCTTGCGGCAAAATTCCACCTGTCGTTGGGCATGTAGTTTACACCGAAGATACCTCCATATCCCCAGGCTTCTCTCTCAGAGTCGATGGTAAAATCTTTCTTCTGTACAATCAGCCCCTCAATTGGTTCAGTGACCCCATCATACTTAGCATATCCCTTTAACTCTCTTGTGGCATATACTAATCTACCAGCTGCCGAAACAGACCACTTCTTATTTAGGGCCCAGGCTCTTCCAAGGGTAGCTCCAAAGTATTTATTGCTTCCCTCAAAGCTAGAATCTTTCATATATACATTTTCAAAGGGGTTAACTCCAAATATTGGTATAAGCATAGCTCCCTGCTGATTTAAGATACCTGGAATTTTTCCTGAACCAGGTACTCCGTCCTCATACTCCAGGGTAGCCCCTCCACCGATTACCCCTATGGAGAAATAGGTAGCTTTATTTCCACTCTTATTAACAAAGTTTATGTTTGGAATTACCGGTTCAAAGGTATCAGAGTCATAGTCCTTCCTCTCAGACTTCATCCCCTCGTGGATAAATCCAAATTGGTTTCCAATCTGTAGATACTTACCATCCTCCAGGTGTACAATACCTGCAGGGTTATAGTTGCTTCCATCAACGGAAATAATAGCATTTTGAGCCGGGTTTCCAAGGTATGCAGGCGACTGATTCATAAGGTAGTCAACACTTGCAGAGTAGGAAACATGACCAATACAACTTAGTAGTAATAAATTTTTAACAATTTTCATAATCTCTCTCATCAGGATTAATAGCTTCCTTTATAAAAAATCTTCCAGTTTCCAGCAGATTTTTCTTTATATACTCATCTGAAGGATCATCTATATAACCTGTACAGGTGAGAGTAGCCAGTCCGTGGGCATAGATCCACCCCTTGTTTAAAAGCCAGTCGGCTCTTTCACTGCTGAGGTTTTGGAATCTGGGATCCCTTGCAAACTGCTCCTTTATTAGAGCTTTGAAGTCCTCTAAGATCTCCTGTATCAAATCATTGTAGGGAGTAGCTCTTAAGAAGATAGATCTGAAGAGCTCCTTCTCCTCTCTGGCAAAAAGAACCACTCCCATTCCTACATTTAGTAGAACAAGGTCGGTATAGTCTTCCCTTATATACTCCATAAACTTATTTTTGGCGAGCTTAAGCAGCTCCTCCTTTACCTCATCCATAGAGGAGAAAAAGGTATAAATAGGAATGGTAGATGAGTTCATCTCCCTGGCTAGATTTCTGGCGCTAATATCCTGAAGTCCCCTTTCAACTAATATTTTATAAGCATAATTTAAAATAACTTCTCGAGAATAAACTGCTTTCTTAGGCATTGTGTAACCTCCTAGGTGTTATGCATAGGCAATATAATATAACACTACTTTCTTTTCCAAGTCAATATTTTTAAAGGCTTATAACTATGTATATAAAACATAAAATAACACCTTTGTTTTATGTACAGGTGTTATATAACGTCCGTCGGCATCCCTTGGAATATGAAAAAAAGAGATTTCTAACCTCTAAACTAAAACAAAAGATGTTGATTATTTTTTACAAAAAAAATTAAAGACTATCTTTTCAGATAGTCTTTAATGGATATAATTTATTCCTCATCTTTTTCCTTAGGTGATTTTTTCATCTTGGCAACTACAAAGGCTGCTACTGCTGCTGCCACTGCACCTAAAGCTATAATGATTCCCTTGGAATTACCCTTTTCCTCTACTTTCTCCTCTGGGATTACAGGGGGCTCAACCTCCTCTACCTTCTTGGTGGTTTTCTCATCCACCTTAACCTTTTCCTCTACCTCCTGAACTATGGCAGTATCGATCTCCTCCTCAGCTGGCTCTGGTACAGGTGTGATAGTTTTTGGCGTTGATTTCTTCCTTGGAGCTGGCTTTTTATACACAGGTTTAGCTACTGGAGCAACCTCTTGAATACTCTCCTCAACCTGAGGCTCTTCCTCTTCAACTACAAGAACCTCCTCCTTAACTTGAGGCTCCTCTACCACTTCTTCCCCAACCATAGCTGTACTTGTAACTACCTCTGGTTTATCCTCCTGCTTAGGCTCGGCTTTGGAACAGCCCACCACGAGCATTAGGGCAAATATGAGCATCAAGAGTTTTTTCATAGATATCACCTTCTTTATCAATAGTCTTACCTCTCAATACTTTCTTCTGTAAGAGGAGGATAATTCCTTCAAAGAAATCACATATTTACCATTTGACCGCGGTTTCTCCTGTTATCTGGAAGGTCTGTAATCTATAGGAGAGCTTCCGAATAACTTCTCCTCCCGTCTGGCCTCCAGCTCTACAGCTATCATCTCCTCAGCTATATGGGTCATATTTCTAAGAGTTTCCGGAGGACATACATTTTCCACCTCTACTCCGTGTATCTTCTTAAGGTGGTTATAGTTTTTCCACAGCCACTGTTTAACCCTCTTGACATCGGATGGCCTCCTGAGGAGCTCCAGGATCTCTATCCTTACTTTGTTAATCTCCTGGATAGAGGTGGCTTTGGAAAATGAAGCGATTCGGTGTCCCAGCTCCCTTGAACTCTTTTCATCTATCTCCTGACAGAGAAACTTGAGGGTGTGCCAGATCTCAAAGAGGTCGGCCACCGTATCGATATCCCTTCTCTTAAGCCATGTAAAGGCAGTGAGCCGCCTTCTCCAGTCCCACCACTTAACTGGACTCTGAAGATCTGCTGCAGGGATTAAAAATATCTCCTTCTTCAGCAGAAGAGCACCAAATACCCCAGGGGGTTTGCCCAGACGCTGGTTTTTCAGGGTGGTTCTGTATACTCCGCAGCTTGGGCTTCCCTCCATGAATATATAGGCATCCACATCTGCCCTCTCGAGCGTTTCCATACAGGCTTTTGCCCCTGCCCTCATCATAGGGCTGACATTTCTTCCGTGACGGTTTTTAATCTGGGCATTTCCCTCCCAGAAGTCCATACCATTTCCCCCTACAAGTTTTATAGGAGGTCTGGGAACTCCCATACCGGACATTACCTCTGGACATACAGGTGTCCAGAGAAAATTAGCCCTTTCCCTTTTGAGGTATCCCAGCATATCCCAACCCTTGGCATTATACCTTACTCTGGCTCCATACATACAAGCAGAGATTCCTATCTTCATTCTATCGGTTAAAGTATGTTCCATATTATCTTCCCTCCCCCAATATTTTTTCTACTCTATCTATATACTCCTCCATATGAAATTTCCTTTCCAGACCCGAAGCCATCATACATCTCACCTTTCCATAGACGGCTCTCTCCTTCCAGGCTCTGTCATGCTTGCCAAAACACCAGGCCACTCCAGTATAGGAGTTGGGGTCCCTTCCGTCTATAAAGTATTTGTTGTTCAGGTAGATGGCTCTTTCATAGGCTTCCTTTGGTGTAGGAGACCACTCCAAAATCTTTTTGCACCAGTACATCCTCATATACCCATGCATATAACCTGTTCCCACCATCTCCCTCTGGGCAGTGTTCCAGTAGAGATCGTGGGTTGCCCCCTCTTCCAGCTCCTTCAGGGTGTAGAGGTACTCCCTCTCATCTGAGGTGTGGATCCTCAGAGTGTCATAGGCCCAGGGATAGGTAATTCCCTCCCACTTATCATAGTTTTCATTGTAGTATATGAAGTTAAAGGCAAGCTCCCTTCTTATAATAAGCTCCTCCAGAAAATCCTCTACATCACTGGCGTTTTCAGGATTTCTTTCCTTCAGCACCCTTGAAGCTATCTCCAGGGGGGATATCTGTCCAAAGTGAAGGTAGGGGGAGAGCTTTGAGACGCTTTCCCTTCCGGGGTTGCTTCCCAGGGAGCTGTAGGTTTTCAAGCCTTCCTCTAAAAACTCCTCCAATCTTCTCTGTGCCTCTATCTCACCTCCCTTAAAGACCCTAGACCTTTCTACGCTCCTATCCAGTTTAAGTCTCTCACAGAGCTCCTCAGGACCTTCCTCAGGGAGGAGGATGTCTTTCCAGCTATTCATTACTTTCTTTGTTATCTTCTTATCTACTCTGTATTTCTCCTGCTGAAAATCATAGAGAAAGTCGTCTAAGACTCTCTTTATCTTAGGTCTTATGGTTCTGGCCCCATACTCCTCCTTGCTGGAGGCAGCTTCCACCGGTACCACAAGGTTGGACTCCACCTCTATCATGGGACAATTTATCCTATCAGCGATCTCTCCTCTCCACATTTTATCTATCTTCATATATCCCTTATCACATATGAGAAGTGAAGCATCCCTGGAAATCTCTGAAATATTTTTAACCATATCTCCATAGAGGATAAAAAACTCTATCCCCCTTCCCTTCAATTTCTTTCTGATCTCTATAAGTCCCTCCACCATAAAGTAGTAGTGCCTGTAGTTAGCTTCAGGATAGTCATCCATGAGATTAAAAAATACCACTAGGGGAACCCCCATTCTGTTTGCCTCCATTACTCCATACTCCAGGGAGTGGTTGTACCTGGTCCTCTGGCTCCCCTGCATCCAGTAGGCCACATACTCTCCCTCCTCTCTCTGGATATCATTCATCCTTTTAAACCTTTCCTCCATACTATCTTCCCCCCTTTATCTATACTTCATATACTCCTTCCCTGAATAAAACCTTTAACTAAAATTTAACAATACCCTTGCATTATAGTTGATCAGATGTTATTATTGTATCGATTTCAAAAATGAGGAGGATGTTATGGAACTTAAAGATCAGATTGTTGACCTGTTAAAAAAATCTGAACCCCTAAAGGGAGGAGAGATAGCTGAGAAGCTTGGAGTAGAAAAAAAGGATGTAGACAAAGCAATCAAGATACTAAAGAAGGAGGAGGCAGTGATCTCCCCGAAGAGATGCTTCTACTCAGTGGAAAAGTAATAAAAAACCTGAACTCCAAAGTTCAGGTTTTTTGTTTTATTGAATTTATTCTTCATATGGCAACATGATCTTTTGCCTTGGGTCTGAGGCACCTTTTTTCAGGTAAATTAATTTTATTCCCCTATAACTCCTCTGCTATTGAGTTTCTGAATTAGAACTATATCAATAAATTATTGCTATTACTCCTATAGCTAAAATATATCCTGAAACCTTACTCTTCTCCACTGGCCTCCTATACCCGGGTTTTCTACTGGAATCTACATTCTTAAAAAAATTTATCCTTCTCATCTTTGACTTATATCCACTACCCATTATTCAAAATACCCCCACAACATACTAAATATTATAAGACCTCCCAATACCGTGATCCCCACTGCAAAATCAAAAATATAGTTAGCAAGCAATCCTGCTGTTGCCATAATTCCCCATGTATAGTTCCTGTTAGATGTTTTTACCCCAAGTCTTAGGGCTTCAGAAAACTCTTGGTCCATCAGTGTCCCCCTATCCATCTTAACCTTTAAATATTTCCTTCTGTCGTCTCTTCGCTTCATCTTTTCATACTTAAGGTTTTCCCCCAGCACATCGATTATCACTAACCCTACAACCTGGAAGTCATAGATCTTCCCCAGCTCCATCTTAGAAACTGCCTCTGTTAACTCTCTTCCCCAGCTGCACTCATTGTCATCTGGTACCCTGTACCTTACCTCCTCCCCTTGTGGGTCTATGAACAGTGCCTCTCCATCCTTGTAATTAATAAACTTCATTTCCTTTTGTATTCTCATTGGTCTCCCTCCTCTCTGACTTTAAACTATTCCTTGATTCCTTTACTCTGTGAATCTTCTCAGCATCATATACAGAAGCTTCCCAATACAATCCTCATAAAGGGTTTAATATTTCATACAATTAAATTTTCGCTGTTAAATTTTCAAGCTCTCTTCAGACCTTTAATATTCCGGCCTGTATAAGTACTCCCATTAATTCAGCCATGCTATATTCTCCGCTTCTGATCCTTATAACTGCCACTGGCTGGTTCTGACTCATCCCCTTGTAAACCTTCATCTCATTACCATGCTTTCTGATACTTAAAACTTGTTCCTCCTTGCTTGCCCCCTTGTAGACCCTGATCACTCCCTTGTGTTCCCTCACACTGTAGAGGAGGGTGTTCATGGTTTTTCCTGAAAAGATTCTTACTGTCCCACGGCCACTTCTTATATTCGCCTCAGGCCTCTTTTTACTCTCCCCTCTATACAGTCTTAAGACCTCCCCCTCCCTTCTGATTACTGCAAGTTGCCTGGTTGATACTGAATCTGGGTAGAGCCTGATCCCTTCATGGGCTTTCCTTGAGTGTAGTATCTCCCTATCCCCTACATAGACCGACATCCTGCTATAAGTAATAACACTCAGTGTGATCATTAAAAACAGAATAACTTTCTTCATCTCACTCCTTAGTATTCAAAGTGTGGTAGGAGCTCGCCCTTATATCTGTAATACATCTCCTTAGTGTTATTCTTCTGATATAGTCGTCTTTGAATAATCTCCCCTCTCCAGTTTTAAACTTCAGCCATCCAATAGCCTTACTGTTATTGTATGAAGAGACGATTCTTGTCCTTCTCTCCTCTATAAGCTTGAAAAGCATCCTTCATCTACCTCACTTTAATAATACTTTGTATCCAAAATACCTCTATATGTTGATACATAATTGTCTGTAATTGTTATTTCAACCCTTTCAGCCTCTCTAAAAAATTCATGGAATCTCTCATAACTACCGGGGTTTCCTTCTCTTGAAATTACCGTCTTTCCAGATCTTTTACTTCTGAACCTTATCTCATCTCCAACCTCATTTACTGCAGTTATTCTATATCCCCCTGTATGCCTCTTATTGATATTCCCTCTTCCTGGATATATCTGAAATGAGAAACCATTGCTATCAACTAAAACCCTCATAGTAATCTTAGGATCCTTTATAACTCTTGAATCAGAATAAGATGCCCTGGATAATGTCTTTGATCTGTATAGATTTTCTGTTGTGTATCCACCAATAAACCACTGTCTCTCCTCCCTCTCGTATCTCTCATTCTCCTCTATAGACATCGCCTTTGATCTTCTACTGAAGATCTTTCCTGATTTTATGCTCCCCTCGCTGCAGCTCATCAATACTCCCGTTAATATACCTAGTACAAATAATCTACTTACCTTCATACTTTCCTTTATTCATGGTTCCTAAAACCATTTCTGGCTTTTTCCAACATGGATTCAAAAGCCCTGGTACTGTGAAAGTTACAGAAACCGTGGGGCTGAACCCAGTTACTCTCCTCCTCCATCAGCTGACAAATATAGATGTTTTGTCCCTCTGCTCTCCTCCCAGTGTCACAGTTACTGCAAACTAACTTTGCCTTGTTGTACCCCATATCTTTCTCTCTTCATTTTTTTAGCCATTCTTCTGCCTCCTCTTTCCTCTAGTAATTGTTCAAACGATTTTACCAACTTTTAGGATACCTTCCATTGATATTATCAATAAAAAGAGAAAAATGTTCTATAGTAACGGTATACTCAATGTTTTTTACGTTTAGTTTTTTGAAATTTTGGGATAGCCTCCCCTATTTAGTTTTTGGGTAGCTGTTTGATAGTATCTAATTTTGACCCTCCTCACCTCTCTCTTGTTAGTACATTAAACTTGAAAATAAAAAACAACGTGACCTTGCATTCTTTCTAACCCTATGTAATGGCTCTTTATAATGGAGTTAATCTATAATTCTATACTTTCCTTAACAATAAAAAAAGCCTGAACTATAAAGTTCAGGCTCACTTCTTATTATGCTCTGTCTACCCTTATCCTTGCCTTCATTCCCTCGGTGAGGGGAAGGTTTTTACC
>CAYSGC010000063.1:0-4901 GCA_964430145.1 uncultured Fusobacteriaceae bacterium
AAAAATATGAGATAATCTAGGAAATAAGATATTAGGAGATAGTTATGCATGAGGAACTGAAGAGGAGAAGGAAGGATTATGACGGGGGAGTAGAGGTAAAGCTTCCCCTGGAGGAGTACTCCAGAGTACTCAAAAGAGAGATAAACAGGGAAAATAACAGTAAGATAGATAAATATATAAGAGGGGGAAGCTACGACAAGGCGGTCAACTTTGTGGAGAGAAGCAGAGGGATAGACCTGGAACTTCCCCTTAGAAATATAGTGGCAGGTGAGATAGAGGGAGAACACCGGGGAATCATAGAGGAGGACAGGCTCATACTGAATGAAAGACTGAAAAATATGAGCATGCTCAAAAGTATAAAGGAGGAGCTGTCCACCTGCATGGAGTTTGTCTTTGTTGTGAGCTTCATAAGATATTCGGGGCTCCAGCTTCTCATATCCAAGCTGAAGGAGCTGGAGAAAAGGGGAGTAAAGGGAAGGATACTCACCTCTGTTTACATGAATATCACCGAGCCCAAGGCTCTGAGGAAGCTCATGGAGTTTAGTAATATAGAGGTTAAGATATACAACGCCCACAGGGACAGCTTTCATACCAAAGCCTATATATTTAAGAGGAGCGGCGGACTGGGGACGGCAATAGTGGGGTCCTCCAATATAAGCCACCAGGCGCTTCTCTGTGGTGAAGAGTGGAATATAAAGGTGGGGGAGTTCACTGGAGATGTTATGGAGGATTCCCTGAAACACTTTGAAAAGCTGTGGTGTAGCGAGGAAGCTATAGAGGCTGATAAGGGTATTATAGAAAGGTATGAAGAGTTCAGGGATAGCTTTAATGAGAGCAGGGACTTTACCTTTGATTTTTTAGAGAACAGAGGAAGCAGGGATGAGATACATCCCAACTCCATGCAGGGAGAGATCCTGGAAAGGCTGAAGGAGCTGAGGGAAGGCGGGGTAGGGAGGGCTCTGGCAATTGCAGCTACAGGTACAGGAAAGACCTACCTCTCTGCCTTTGATGTGGCCAACTTTTCCCCTAAGCGTCTTCTTTTCCTTGCCCACAGGGAAGAACTATTAAGGGGGGCCATGGGAACCTATGAAAGGTTCTTTCCCAGGGAGGAGATGGGATACCTTACAGGGAATGAAAAATCCTATGACAGCAGGTATGTCTTTGCCACAGTACAGACCCTTTCCAAAGGGGAGTCCCTTGAAAGGTACTCCAGGGAACACTTTGATTATATCGTTGTAGATGAGTTTCACCACTCAGCTGCAGAGAGCTATATGAGGATAATAGACCACTTTAAACCGGGGTTCCTCCTGGGCCTCACAGCCACACCAGAGAGGATGGATGGGAAGGATATACTGGAGATCTGCGACTACAATGTGGCGGGAGAGATCAGGTTAAAGGAAGCTCTTTCGAGGGAGCTGCTGGTTCCCTTTCACTACTTTGGTATAGCTGATGACACCGCAGACTACACCGAGATACCTGAGAAAAACGGGCATCTTGTGGAGAGGGTTCTGAGCGAAAAGCTGAGTATAAATACCAGGGTGGAGTTTATCTTAAGTAAGATAGATGAGTACCTCTATGACGGAAAAGGTATGTGTGCTCTGGGGTTCTGTGTGGATAAAAATCACGCAAGATATATGAGTGAGGAGTTCAGAAGCAGGGGAGTGAGTAGTGAGGTTATCCTGGCTGATACTCCGCTCAAGGAAAGGGCAAGAATTCTGGAAGACCTCAGGGAAAACAGGATAGAGATTATATTTACAGTGGATATATTCAACGAGGGTATAGACATTCCCCAGTTAAACCTACTGTTATTTTTAAGACCTACAGAATCCTCTACAATATTTATACAGCAGCTTGGAAGGGGACTTAGAAAGCACGGCAATAAAAGCTATGTAACTATACTGGACTTTATAGGGAACTACAGCAAGTCCTTTGTGGGAGCAGCAGCAATCACAAGGGAGCTGGGAGAGGGCCAGGAAGGGGTAAGAAGAAATATAGAGGAGGGTTTTGGAGGTCTTCCTGGAAGCAGCCATATAGAGTTTGACAGGATATGTCAGAGGCGGATACTGGATAAGATAGGAAGCATAAAATACACCTCTAAAAACTACCTCAAGGAGAGGTATCTGGAGGTAAGGGCTAAGTATGAAAGGCCTCTACAGCCTATAGACTTCCTCTATGAGGGAGACACCTTCGAGAGGCTTGTGAGCTCCTTTGGAAGCTTCCATCTGGCAAAGAGAGCTGCTGGGGACCTTCCTAAGGATGAGGTAGTAGAGGACAGAAGAGTTCTTGAACTTCTGGAGAGACTTGATTCTATGATACCTATAAAGAGACCCCATGAGGTTCTTATTCTCAAGGAAACCTTGTTAAAGGGGAGGAAGTGTATAGGAGTAGAAGATATTGTGGAAATAATAGGAAGGGGAAGTAGAGAGGTACAGACCCAGAGAACGGAGAGAGCATTCAGGGAGCTGGCTGAACCGTATAAGAAGCAGGAGTGGTCCTTTGGAAGAGTAGAGAATGACTTTATAGCAGACGAGGAAGTAAGGAAGGTTTTAGAGAATAAGCTGATCTACAAGATTGTGGAGAGCAGGATAGAGTATGCTCTTCACAGATATGAAAGGGAGTTTGATCTGCAGGAGGGAGCTCTTGAAGTGCACAGGGAGTATTCCAGATTGGAGCTTCAGATACTCCTAGATTCTCAAGTGCCCAAGGGATCGTGGCGAGCAGGGTATGCTGTAGCCCACGATGAGATATGTCTCTTTATAACCATGGAAAAGGACGGAGATACAGAGGAGCATCTCCTCTACGACAACTACTTTGACGATCAGGAGATCGTTCAGTGGATCAGTCAGAACAAGACATCCCACTCGTCTAAGGTAGGGGAGATGTTTATAAGGCACAGAGAGGAGGGAAGAAGGGTTCATATCTTTATAAGAAGATCCAGAGAGGGTCAGGGTATTACCCGGAACTTTATCTACCTGGGAGAGGCTGATTACCACACAAGCTATGGGGACAAACCCATGTATATAAAGTGGAGGTTGCACAAAAAGGTTCCCGATAAAATTTTCCTTGATTTAACCAGTTGATGGGAGTATGATAGCTATTATCAAAGGTTAAAAAGGGAGGAAGTATGGGTAACAACTACAAGTTTGTGCAAAACAGCAAGTGTGAATTTTTTCCATGTCATGATATGAAGGATACAGAGAAGTTTAACTGTCTCTTCTGCTACTGTCCCCTATATATGATGGGAGAGGATTGTGGAGGAAACTTTAAATATACAGATCACGGTATAAAGGACTGCTCAGACTGTCTACTGCCTCACACTAAGGATGTGGGATACGATCATATTCAAAAGAAGATGATGAGCGTGATAGAACAGGTACAGGAAGAGTATCTAAATAAGAAGAAATAAAGATGAGACCTGCAGGTGCAGGTCTCATTTTAAATTGGAGAAAGGGTCCTGTTAAAGATTTATAGAGGAAAGCCTCTAATATTCTGTTACCTCCCCTATCTCTGGGATCTTATATTTTAATCCCTCAACTCCCTTAGCTTTCCTCTCAAACCTGATGAGGGGCTCATCCCACCTGTGGAGAGACAGGTCATATTTTCTGTTGTGGATTGGAACTATTAAATTACCTTTCAGGTCTATTCCCACCTCCACCGTTTCCTCTGGCATAAGGTGGACATTGGGCCAGTATTTGGAATAAGCCCCACACTCTATTAGGGCTATATCAAATGGGCCATACTCTGCTCCTATTCTCTTAAACTCCTTCCAGTAGCCTGTATCCCCTGAAAAGAAAAGATTTTTACTTCCCTTAACTATCCAGGATCCCCAGAGGCTCTTATTCCTATCAAAGAGGCCACGGCCGCTAAAGTGTCTTGTGGGTGTGAAGGATATCTCAAATCCATTGAAAGTACAGGTCCTACCCCATCTCAGCTCCACCACCTTCCCTCCATCTACCCCCTGCTTTATAAGGAGCTTTCCCACTCCATCAGGAACGAAATACTTTTCCACCCTGCTGTCCAGCTTCCTTATGGTGCTGTAGTCCAGGTGGTCATAGTGGTTGTGGGAGATTAAGACTCCGTCTATCCTGGCAGGCATATCCTCTACACGATACTTCCTTCTGTACTTGAAGTTCCTTGGACCGATCCCAAGGGGACCAACTCTTCCATCCCGCAGAACAGGATCTGTAATAAATACCCTCCCATCCATCTTGAAGAGTACCGTGGAGTGTCCGAGGAGGATAAAGGCATTTCTTCTCCTGTCAAACTCCTCCATATTCAGCTTCCTGTTTTCATATAAGCTGGGGTTTTTATTCCTAACTCTCCTGAAGAAGTAATCTATATACACATCGAGGGGCCTTCCCTTTCTGTTGGTAACTTTATTCTTCCATCTATATTTAAGTCTCATACGACCTCCAATGACAGCTCACTATTGTCTATTCCAGCCCAATCTTATTTTTCAAAATGCAGTTTCATTTTATCTCCCTATGGAATTAGCTGGGAAAATATTGGCATGATTAAGTGGGGATACTTCTGATTCTAATAGCAAGTTTTGTCAAAAATCCCCTTTCTCTATAAATTCAACTTCCCTTTGGATATCCTCTATTATTTTGAAGTATTTGTAGAAAGAAATGATGGAGAAGGAGTATTTACTATATATCAATAAAATACCGATGCTCTTTAATAAAAAAAGCTGCCCATATGGACAGCTTTTAGATATAAACCTATAGAGGAAGAACCACTCTGTTGTACTTCTCATTTAATACCTGAGCCATAGCCTCATAAAGAGCAAGGGCCCCACATACCATTCCCTCATATCCAGCAAATGTATGGATAGCTGCGCTTCCTGTAAACTCACTTGCAGCAAGAAGGAAGAAGAGGATTGTCAGAGTAAGGAATACTCC
>CAYSGC010000063.1:5001-6682 GCA_964430145.1 uncultured Fusobacteriaceae bacterium
GCAAATCCTCCGTAGAAGATTCCCATAACAAGGATCATATCGCTCAGCTCTATGAACCCTGCGTTGTGTAGATTAAGTAAGATTGTTGTCATACCAAACCCGGCAAGTCCCAGGGGAGCAGGGTTGGCTAACTTGTTTTTTAATGTGTTTTCCAAGATATTACCTCCTAATTTTTTAACAAGGGATATTATAGCAATTCAAATAAAAAAGAACATTAAAAAACTTTTAATTTTTTTTAATTTTTGAATGTGAAGAAATAAGATAAAAAGCAATAAAAAAGGACAGCCGCAGGCTGTCCAGATAGATTAGATTAAATCCTTTATATTTTTAGTTGGGTGGTTTTCATAGTCGATAACCTTCCCCTCCCAAGTTCTGATCTTAACGTAGTCTGTTCCTCTAGAGATCATATACTGCGGCGCAATAGGAGTCTTCCCCTGCCCCTTAGGTGCATTGATAATATATGTAGGAACAGCCATACCAGAGGTATATCCTCTCAGGTATTCCATGATCTCGATACCATCATCTACAGATGTGTTGAAGTGAGTAGTTCCGATTACATGCTTAGCGTGGAAGATGTAGTAAGGTCTTACTCTGATCTTCAGCATCTCATGGTTCATAAGTCTCATTACGAACTTGTCGTTATTGATTCCGTTTAGAAGTACAGCCTGGTTTCCTAGTGGTACACCGGCATTTGCAAGTCTTTCACAGGCTTCCTTCACCTCTGGAGTGATCTCCTTAGGGTGGTTGAAGTGTGTGTTCAGGTAGATTGGGTGATATTTTTTAAGCATCTCTACCAGCTCAGGAGTAACTCTCTGAGGCATAGTTACAGGAGTTCTAGTTCCCAGTCTGATATAGTCAACATGAGGAATAGATCTAAGCTCCTTTAGGATCCACTCAAGTCTTGAATCTGAAAGACATAGAGCATCTCCACCAGTAAGAAGGATATCTCTTACCTCTGGGTTGCTTCTGATATATTCAATGGATTCCATGATAGCTGCATCATTTGTATGGGTATCATTTTCTCCGATATTTCTTCTTCTCTGACAGTGTCTACAGTACATAGCACACTCATTGGTAGTGTTTATAATAAGTCTGTCTGGGTATCTTCTTGTGATGGTACCTGCAGGGTTGGTGAACTCCTCACCCATAGGGTCAGCGTCTCCATCTAGAGCCTTGATCTCCACTCCAGTAGGAACCGAAAGTAATCTGATAGGATCATACTTATCAGCAGGGTTAATAAGGGAAGCGTAGTATGGAGAGATGGCCCATCTGAAGTTTTTACCAACTTCTTCGATCTGCTTTTTCTCCTCCTCTGTAAGGTCGATAATAAGACTAAGAGTCTCAACGTCTGAGATTCTGTTAACAAGCTGCCACTTATAGCTCTTCCAATCCTCTTCAGTAGCATTAAAATGCTTCATAAGTATTTCTTTTGATCTATTATATTGCTCCTGTACCTCAGGATCCATTCCCTTGGCAATAGAATCTCTTGCCACAAGGTAATCATCAATTCTTGATTTAAGTTCCTCAGCTCTCTTTAGAGAAATTTCACGTTTTTTATTCAAATTCGCACCTCCTGATTATAGTTAAATATAAGTAGTCTATACTCCACAAAAAATTATGTATAGACGATATACCTTAATATTATATATTAAATATATGATTATGTCAAATGGGATAGCGG
>CAYSGC010000063.1:6782-13578 GCA_964430145.1 uncultured Fusobacteriaceae bacterium
CGATATACCTTAATATTATATATTAAATATATGATTATGTCAAATGGGATAGCGGCCGTATATTTTACAACGGGGTAATATATATGGCCTATATAGCAACCAGAAACGGAGTATATAAAATTTTGCATAATTTTTCCTTAAATACAATTTAATTATTAGAAGGGGAAAAAGTTTTCCTTGAAAATTTAAAGGGAGTTCTGCTAGTCTTGTTTAAAGTAAAGGATTGAGGAGAAGAGTATATGAAGGATAGAGAGAAAATAGAGAGAGTGGAGAACTACTTAAGGGAAAAGTTTTTAGACAGGGGAGATGCTCATGATTACTGGCATATGATGAGGGTATATAAGCTGGCAGGGGAGATCTCCCTTTCTGAGGGGGGAGACCTTGAGATAATTTCCCTGGCAGCCCTCCTTCACGATGTGGCAGACCATAAGTTTCTTGGACCAGAGGAGACCGAGGAGGAAAAGCTTGCAGAGGTCTTGGATGAGCTGGGGATCTTAGGCGAGGTAAGGGAAAGAATAGAGGAGATAATACTGAAACTTTCATATAAGGGGGGAACCAACAGCTATGAGTTTGACCACCTGGAGGGGAGGATAGTCAGGGATGCAGACAGACTGGACAGTATAGGGGCCATTGGGGTGGGAAGAGCCTTTGCCTATGGCGGGAGCAGGAACAGGCCTATGTATGATCCCGGGAAGGAGCCTAAAAAATTCAAGAATCTAGAGGAGTATAAAAAAAATAACGGAACCACCATAAACCACTTCTATGAAAAACTTCTGAAACTTAGGGACGGTTTTTATACTGAAACAGCCAGAAAGAGAGCTGTGAGAAGGCATGAGTTTATGGAGGAGTTTTTAAGGGAGTTTCTTTTGGAGTGGGAAGGTAAAGCTTAGTATTGGCTAAAAGGGACAATTATGTTATAATTTGGGGTAAACTTTAATTTTGGAGTAAGGAGAAAAGAGTGGACGGCATTATAAATGTAGACAAGTCTTCTGGAATGACTTCCTTCGATGTGGTGAGGAAGGTAAAGAAGATACTGAAGATGAGAAAAGTAGGACACACTGGAACCCTGGATCCCCTGGCAACTGGAATTCTTGTAATCTGTACTGGAAGGGCAACAAAGCTGGCTCAGTCAATAGAGGGAGAGGCCAAGACCTATGTGGCAGGCTTCGAGCTGGGTTATAAGACTACCACCTATGATATAGAGGGAGAGGTAGTGGACAGATCGGATGTGAAGGTAACAAGAGAGGAAGTAGAAGGAATTCTGGAAAAATTCAGAGGAGAGATCGATCAGGTACCTCCCATGTACTCTGCCCTCAAGGTGGACGGGAAGAGACTCTATGAGCTGGCCCGTGAGGGAGTGGAGATAGAGAGAAAATCCAGAAGGGTGACTATAGATAAGCTTGAGCTGGTGGACTTCGACGGAAGGAAGGGAACCCTTCTCTGTGAGGTATCCAAGGGGACGTATATAAGATCTCTGATCTACGATATAGGTGAGGAGCTTAAGACATTCGGAGTGATGACAAGCCTTCGTAGAACCCAGGTAGGGAGCTACGATCTATCAACTGCCTACACCATCGAGGAGATGGAGAGGATGGCAGAGGCTGGAGATATGAGCTTTCACAAGGGAGTAGAGGAGAGTTTTCAGTATCCAAAGATAGAGCTTACTGGAGAGAAGAATATTAAATTATTTAACAATGGTAACACAGTGGTATGCAGAGGGATCGATGGCAAGTACAGGGTCTATTCTGAAGGCAAGTTTTTAGGACTTGCAACCATTGTAAATAACCGTTTAAAGGGATATAAATATTATAACGTCTAGGAGAGACGAAAAGGAGAAATATGAATATAAAGAACATAGCTATTATAGCTCACGTTGACCACGGAAAGACAACACTAGTCGATGGAATGCTAAAGCAGTCTGGTACATTTGGAGAGCACGAAGCTGTAGATGACAGAGTGATGGACAGCAACGACCTGGAAAGAGAGAGAGGGATAACTATCTTCTCTAAAAATGCATCTCTTACTTACAAGGATCACAAGATCAACATCGTAGATACACCAGGACACGCGGACTTCGGTGGAGAGGTACAGAGAATACTTAAGATGGTAGATTCGGTACTACTTCTTGTAGATGCCTTTGAGGGAGTAATGCCTCAGACTAAGTACGTACTTAAGCAGGCTCTTGAGCACGGACTAAACCCAATTGTAGTAGTAAACAAGATCGACAGACCAAACTCTACTCCAGAGGAAGTAGTGGACTCTGTATTCGACCTATTTGTAGAGCTAGGGGCAAACGATACACAGCTGGAATTCCCAGTGGTATACGCTTCAGCGAAAAACGGATTTGCTAAGCACGAGCTAGAGGATGAGGATCTAAACATGATTCCTCTATTTGACACTATCCTAGAGCATGTACCTGCTCCAGACGGTAACCCTGAAGCACCACTTCAGATGCTTGTAACAAACATAGCTCCAGACAACTATCTTGGAAAGCTAGGAACTGGAAGAATCCACAATGGAATCGTAAAAAAGAACGATGAAGTAACTCTTATGAAGAGAGACGGTTCAACAATCAACTATAAGATCACTAGAATCTTTGGTGCAGAGGGACTGAAGAGAGTAGAGATGGAGGAAGCTAAAGCTGGAGACATCGTAACTGTAGCTGGACTTGAAAAGGTAGACATCGGAGAAACTATCGCTTCTAGAGAAAACCCAATGGCACTTCCACTAATCGACATCGATGAGCCTACCCTTGCTATGACATTCATGGTAAACGACTCTCCATTCGTTGGAAGAGAGGGTAAGTTTGTAACGTCTAGAAATATCTGGGACAGACTACAAAAAGAGCTTGACCACAACGTATCAATGAAAGTAGAGGAAACTGGTTCTGCAGATGCCTTCATCGTAAAGGGAAGGGGAGAACTTCAACTTTCTATCCTTATTGAAAACATGAGAAGAGAGGGATTTGAGATCCAGGTGGCTAAGCCGCAGGTAATCATGAAGGAGATCGACGGAGTACTTTGTGAGCCAATCGAGCTTGCTACAATCGACGTTGCAGATGAGTTTACTGGAGTAGTAATCGAGAAGCTGGGACTTAGAAAAGGTGAGATGATCAACATGATCCAGGGTACAGACGGATACACAAGAATCGAGTTTAAGGTACCAGCTAGGGGACTTATCGGATTCAGAAATGAGTTCATGACGGAAACTAGAGGAACTGGTGTACTTAACCACTCATTCTACGACTATGAGCCGCACAGAGGAGAGGTTCCTACAAGAATCAGAGGAGTACTTATCTCAATTGATTCAGGTTCAACTACAGCTTACTCCCTTGCTAACCTTCAGGACAGAGGAGTTCTATTCATGGAACCAGGTGTAGAGATCTATGAGGGAATGATTGTAGGAGAGCACAACAGAGAAAACGATCTTACTGTAAACGTAACTAGAGGAAAGCAGCTTACTAACATGAGAACATCATCTTCTGATGGAATCACAAAGTTAGCACCAGCTAGACTATTTACTCTAGAGCAGGCTCTTGAGTACATCGGAGACGATGAGTTAGTAGAGATCACTCCAGGAAGCATCAGAATGAGAAAGAAACTTCTTAATGAAGGTGAAAGAAAAAGAGCGGCTAGAGCAAGCGCTAAGGGGTAATTGATATGAAGAAGGTGTTTATATTATTTTTAACTTTAATCCTAATAGCTTGTAGCAATACAAAAAAGAGTGATAATACTTTAGTAGATAATATAGCAGTAACACCAGAAGATGTTTACACTTCTATTCTCTTAGATGACGTAGATAGTGTAAGGCTTTTCTTAGACAACGGGTTCCCTGTGGATACAGTGGATGAAGCAGGGGAAACCCTTGTGATAAAGGCAGTGAAGAGCAACTCCCTAGAGGTGCTGGATCTCCTTGTAGAGAGGAAAGCCTCCCTTAACAGGGGAACATATCCATATATTAGAAGAAATACGGATATAGAGGTGGCAGGAAGAACCCCTCTATACTTTGTAAAAAGTCAGGAAGCTCTGGAAATCCTAGTAGATGGAGGAGCGGATATAAACTATGTAAACAGTAGGGGAGAACCTCTTATCGTAGATTATATAAAATATAAGCCTGAACCCTATGTAGAAACCCTTATCGACAGGGGTGTTAAGGTTAATGTGGCAGACAGTGAGATGTGGTCTCCCCTTATCTGGGCTTCTGTAAACAATCAGAAGGGCGTTGTGGGGAAGCTCATTGGAGCAGGAGCAGACATGAACTTTAGAGATGCCAAGGGGAACTATGCAATCTACTATGCCTACAATAAAGAGGTTATATCCCTTCTTATAAATGAAAACTATGACCTTGCCCAGAGAAACACTGATAGTGAAAGGGTCATGGGAGAGGTATATTTGAAGTGTGTAGCCAACGGATATCTAGATGAGGTAGAAAGGCTTTTGGACATAGGGGTAGATGTAAACTATATGTCCTATGGAGATACTGCTGTAACCTTAGCTCGTGAGAATAAGGATGCAGAGATGCTCTACCTTCTTGAGAGCAGAGGAGCAGTGGAATAGAGTATAGAAGAACTGCAGTTTTATAACTGCAGTTTTTTTAATAAAAAATATGAACTTAAATTATTGTTTAAAAACTCAAGAATAGAAAAGGTTTAAAAGCGAAAAGTGTAGCAAAGTTGTACTGCGGATTCCAATACACTGTTCTAAAGTTGACAGGATGTTAAAAGTGTGGTAACATAGTTGTAATAAATATAGCTAATATGAAGTAAATTGAGTGATTACCTGGCTAGTGAGGCCTGCAATGCTTCTTAATTAAAGTAGTAGTGTAGATTCAAACTTGCCGAATAAGGGAAAATTCAACTGAAAAATATTTATAGAACTGGGGTTTATTCAGGGTCTCTTTTAGAGGCAATGAATTATACTACATGATCGTGGTATAAAGTGAGTCAAGAAGGCGAAACTTAAACACTCTAACTCTATTATCAATTTTTTGATAGTAGAGTTAGAGTGTTTTTTTTATAACTTAAAAATGACCAGAGAAGAAGTGGACGCACCTAAGCTATACAGGAATTAGAAAGGGAAGGTAAAGCTGATTTAAAGAAAATTAAGTCTATGAGAAGTTGTATAAGCTACAAACCTCTGGCTTTGTAATTTAAGGTGAGGAGTAATTGAAATTAACTCTTTAAAATAAAGAAAGGATCTACAAGGAGGAAGAATGAAGAAAAAATTAGAAAAGAATATGGGGATGTTAGATGTGCTATCCCTTGCCATAGGCGCCATTATAGGCTGGGGAGCCTTTGTACTACCAGGAGATCTTTTTATAAAGGAAACAGGAGTGGTGAATACCTTTATCGGAATGTCTCTTGGAGCGGTGATAATGGTAATAATAGAGAAAAATTATGGCTTTCTCCTATCTAAGGATGCAGTTGCAGGAGGGGAGTACGCATTTACCTTTAAATCCTTTGGTAGAGGGCATGCAATAATCTGCGGGTGGTTTTTATCCCTGGCTTATATCTGTATTGTCCCTCTAAATGCAACAGCTCTGGCCCTTATAGCTAAAACTATGTTTCCGGGATTCCTGGAGAAGGGGCTTCTATATTCAATTGCAGGCTATAACATCTACTTTGCTGAAGCTATGACAGCCACAGTGGCCCTTATAGTATTTGCATGGCTTAATATTAAGGGGGTAAAGATGGCCTCTACATTCCAGACGGTTATGACCCTGGCACTGGTGGGAATAATCCTCTATATGGCATCCTTCTTTATGACAAGACCAGAATTTAATATGACCCTTATGACGGGACACTTGGATGTGAGCAAGATAAATATTGGAAATATCCTCAGAATAGTAGCAATAGCTCCCTGGGCCTATATAGGATTTGACTGTATCCCGCAGGTAGCTGAGGAGTTTAACTTTGAAGCAAAGAAGGCATCACACCTTGCAGTGGTATCTATCATAGCGGGACTTGTGATATATACAATACTGAATGTTATTACCTCATCGGTATTTACCCAGGAGATGCTTCTTACTCAGAAGGTGAACTGGGCTACGGGAGATGCAATAGAGCTCCTATTTGGTAGAATAGGTCTTTATTCTTTAGGATTATCCCTTCTTATGGCTATAGTTGCAGGGATAAATGGTTTCTATATGGCTTCCAGCAGACTAATATTTTCCATGGCTAGAGCCAAGGCTATTCCAGCGTGGTTTGAGGAGCTGGATGAGAAGAGTAAGACACCTAGAAATGCAATAATCTTTGTTATGATTATGTCCCTTGTAGCCCCTTGGATGGGAAGAAGGGTGTTACTGTGGATAGTCGACATGTCCTCCATAGGAGCTGCTATCGGATATCTCTATACAAGTCTTTCAGCCTATGTTCAGGCAAAAAAGGAAGGAAACAGAGTTATCCAGGCAACAGGAGTATTTGGGGGAGTGGCAGGGGTGGTGTTTATGATGCTTCTACTACTGCCGGTATTTCCAGGATCCATCTCAGCACCCTCCTATGTAGTTCTTATAGTCTGGAGTGTTCTGGGAGTAGCCCTGTATAAAAAGTATGGAGAGGGATACAGAAGCCTGGATGAAGGGCACCTGAGTTACCTCATACTGGGAAGATAAATAAAAAAGCAGCCTTATGGCTGCTTTTTTATTTAATGTTTATACCTGAAGGTATTGCTGTCATCTAGGATCTGTATCCTTACAGGGACTACTCCATCATTTGTATGGGCTATTTTACTGAAAGCCTTTGGGGAGAGGTCTATGACCCTTCCCTTGACATATGGTCCCCTGTCATTTATCTTAACAT
>CAYSGC010000064.1:0-13483 GCA_964430145.1 uncultured Fusobacteriaceae bacterium
TAATTTTTATGTGGTTGTCAAGTTTTTGTATAAAAAATACCATTAGTGTACACTCAATGTTAGAGATTTTTGTTTTTCAGCTTATTTTTTATCTTTCTCTCCATATAGTTTGGATTTTTTCTATCCCTTAAAAAATCTAAACCTCTCTAAATTAATTATTTTTTTCTCATTATTACTACTGTTATTTTTGACCCTCCATAAAAATTTTAATATTTTTATTTTTCTTAAAATTCAGAAAGAAGTTTGAAAGAAATTTTCTAGCTAATGTTAAATATGTAACAAATATATATTATGATTATTTCAAGATAATCCTTTTGAATTTCCCCCAGTTTCAGATATAATGTTGTGATAGTATATATAAAAAGAGGTTGAAATCTTTAGGGGCTGATACCCTTGAAGAAAGTTACCCTTAGCAGGAGGACACCTATGAATGAACAGGTTAAAGTAGTAGCACTTGATTTAGACGGAACTCTCCTTAACTCAAATAACGAGATCTCCGATTTCAATAAAGATATTTTAAAGAAGCTAAAGGAAAGGGGAGTACATATAATCCTCTGCACTGGAAGACCCTATAATGCCATGAAAAAGTTCAGGGATGAGCTTTCCCTGGATGACCACATCATCTGCTTCAATGGAGCCAATATAGTGGATAAGGATGAAAAGCTCGTTCTGGATACCTCTCTGGATACCGAGACGAGTCTGGAGCTGGTCAAAGTAGGAAGGGAAAGAAACACTTACTTCCACGGATTTATGGAGGATAAGTGGCTGGTTCCATATACCAACGAGATCAGTGAAAAGTATAAGGCAAGAACGGGACTTACAGAAACTATAGGAGCCCTTGAAGAGGTGGAGGGGCTGAGGTTCACGAAGATGATGTATATAGGAGAAAACGCCCTTCTCAAGGAGATCTATGAGGAGCTGGATAAAAAGCTGGGGGAAAGGGTCTATAAAGCCTTTTCCAACCCTAACTTCCTGGAGGTATTAAGCGGCAACTCCTCCAAGGCAAAGGCCCTGGACTTTTTTTTAAGGGAGAAGGGGCTCACCCCAGAGAACCTTCTGGTAATGGGAGACAGCTACAACGACCTGGAGATGCTTAAGTTTGCCAAGTACGGGGTTGTTATGGATAATACTCCAGAGGAACTAAAGGAGCAGTTTGAACTTATTGCCCCTGGGAATGATGAGGATGGTGTAGGAAGATACCTCAAGGATTTTTTTGAACTATAGATAAAAGGGTGTCCCCGCTGGGACACCCTCTTTAATTGGTTAAACCTCTATAGTAAACATCCTTGAAAGGGCTGCCTCTCCCCCCACCATCAGTCTCTTACCATCCATCCTCACATCTATCCTTGAGGGATTTCCCATATAGTCCCCCTGCTCAAACCTCATATTCTCTCCCACTATTAGTTCATATTTTTTTAGATATCCTGCTAGAGCCCCATTGGATGTCCCTGTTGCCGACTCCTCATCTATCTCATAGAGGGGGGCAAAGTTTCTTGTAAAGGCAGTATTCCCCTCTATACTCTCAAGGGTAAAGAGGTGATACCCCACTACCCCATACTCCCTGCTTATCTCCTCTATCCTTTTAAAGTCAGGCTCTATTCCCCTGAGAACCTCCAGATTACTTATAGGGATCAGTATATCCTTCAGTCCCGTGGAAACTATCTCAACTGGAAGATTGCCTAGAGCCTCTACTTTTATATTGAGACTTTCAGCTACCTTCTCCCTGTCTACCTCACCGTAGAAGGCCGGCTGATTCTGTTCCATAAAGATGGCCTCCCTTCCTACCTCTACCTCCAGCCTTCCCGCTCTGGTTTCTATGGTATAACTCCCCTCCTCTAATCCCTTCTCCTCCTTCAGGATATGTACCCCTCCTATGGTTGCATGACCGCAGAGGTCCACCTCATCACTGGGGGTAAAGTACTCCAGGTGAAACTCCCTCTCACCTTTCTCCTCTATAAACACAGTCTCTGAATATCCCAGCTCCTTGGCTATCACCTGCTTAAGGTTATTGTCCACCCTTTCAAGGACAACCCCTGCAAGGTTTCCTCCCTCTATCCCCTTAGAAAAAGCTCTCACCTCATACACCTCTATACTTTTTTTCATTGCTCCCTCCCTTAAATATTCTTCCCTTCAATTATATCCCCATCTCTTACTAAGTAAAAATTTTATCCCTACCACTAAAAGGATGTTGAAGGCAAGATGGTAAAGTATAGATGAAGATTTTTGTAAAAAAAGGAGGCCGCTATGAAATATATCTATTATTTTGGAAACAAGGAAGCAGAGGGTAGCGCTAAGATGAAGGATCTTCTGGGAGGTAAGGGAGCCAATCTGGCCGAGATGAGTAAGATTGGTATACCTGTGCCTCCTGGTTTTACAATTACAACTGAGATGTGTGAACTCTACAACCAAAAGGGAAAGGATGAGGTCATCTCCCTGCTGAAGAAGGACCTCAAGAGCAACATCAAGAGGGTAGAGGAAATCATGGGGAAAAAATTTGGAAGTACTGAGAATCCACTGCTATTTTCAGTGAGATCTGGTGCCCGTAAATCCATGCCGGGGATGATGGATACCGTACTAAACCTTGGGCTAAACGATGAGATCGTAGAAGGACTGGCTGCCAAGATGAACAACCCCAGGTTTGCCTGGGATTCCTACAGAAGGCTTATTCAGATGTATGGAGATGTAGTGCTGGGGCTGAAACCTGCAGACAAGGAGTCTGTTAACCCCTTTGAAGAGATAATAGAAAAGATGAAGGAACAGCTGGGAATCAAGAGTGATGTGGACTTTACCACAGATGACCTGAAGTTTATGGTGAGGCTCTTTAAAAAGCTCATAACAGATCAGGGATACTCCTTCCCTCAGGATCCATGGGAGCAGATGTGGGAAGCCATCCTTGCTGTATTCAGAAGCTGGATGAATGAAAGAGCTGTCATCTACAGAAAGATAGAGGGAATACCTGATTCCTGGGGTACTGCTGTAAATGTACAGACCATGGTCTACGGTAACCTCAATGAAAGAAGTGGTACTGGAGTGGCCTTTACAAGAAACTCTGCCACTGGAGAAAATTTCTTCAACGGTGAGTTCCTCATAAATGCCCAGGGGGAGGATGTTGTAGCTGGTATACGTACCCCCGGACAGATCACCAAGAAGGAAGCGGTAGAGTGGGGTAAAAGAAACAATATCCTCGAGGAGATAAGGCAGAAAAAAAATCCGTCTCTGGAGGAGCTTCTTCCAGATATCTACAAGGAACTCTACTCCATACAGGAAACCCTTGAAAACCACTACAAGGATATGCAGGACCTTGAGTTTACCATAGAGGAGGGGAAGCTGTGGCTCCTCCAGACAAGAACCGGTAAGAGAACTGGTGAGGCTATGGTTAAGATTGCCATGGATCTCTATAGAAGTAAGGTTATAAGCGAGAGAGAGGTCTTTGAAAGGATAGATGTAGAGAAGATAGAGGAGCTTCTTCACCCTGTATTTGAGGGTCAGGCCCTGGCTAAAAACGAACCTATCACCAGAGGACTTCCTGCTGCTCCTGGAGCTGCTGTGGGGCAGATAGTTTTCTTTGCTGATGAGGTGAGTAAGTATGAGAAGGCCATCCTTGTGAGACTGGAAACCTCCCCTGAGGATATCGAGGGAATGAACCTGGCTCAGGGATTCCTCACAGTTAGAGGAGGTATGACATCCCATGCTGCAGTAGTTGCCAGAGGAATGGGTAAGTGCTGTGTTGCAGGAGCTGGTAGTATCGTTGTAGATTACAAGAAGAGATCCTTCACTGTAGGAGGAAAGACCTATGCTGAGGGGGACTGGATCTCCCTGGACGGATCCACCGGTAGCGTATATGAGGGATCCCTTCCTACAATAGATGCAGATATCCGAGAGGACTTCAAGGAACTTCTGGAGCTGGCTGACAGGGTGTCCAATATCAAAGTATATGCCAATGCAGACTCCCCTGCAGATGCTCATACCGCTCTTAAATTCGGTGCCAAGGGCATAGGGCTCTGCCGTACCGAGCACATGTTCTTTGAAGCAGATAAGATAAAGCCTATGCGGGAGATGATCCTTGCTCCAGATACAGAGGGAAGGGAGAGAGCCCTTGCCAAACTTCTTCCCCTCCAGAGGGAGGACTTCAAGGGAATCTTCAGAGCTATGAATGGCCTGCCAGTTACCATAAGGCTTTTAGATCCTCCACTTCATGAGTTCCTTCCACAAACCAAGGAGAAGCAGGAGGAACTGGCCCTTAACCTTCAGATAAAAGCCGGTAAGGTTAGGGAAATGGTAGAACACCTCAAGGAAGCCAACCCTATGCTGGGACACAGGGGATGCAGACTGGGGAATACCTATCCAGAGATAACTCGCATGCAGACCAGAGCAATAATAGAGGCTGCCATTGCCGTCAAGGAGGCAGGAATAAGTATCCTTCCAGAGATAATGGTTCCCCTTGTGGGGGAAGTAGAGGAGTTCAGGCTCCAGAAGCAGATTATCCTGGAAACTATAGAGGATATCTTTAGAGAGAGAAAGACCACTGTAGATTATAAGGTGGGAACTATGATAGAGATTCCAAGAGCTGCCCTTACTGCTCACAAGATAGCTTCTGAGGCAGATTTCTTCTCCTTTGGTACCAATGACCTCACTCAGATGACCTTTGGTTACTCAAGGGACGATGCCAATACCTTCCTTCCAATCTATCTGGAGAAGAATATCCTGAAGAACGATCCATTCCAGGTATTGGACAGAGACGGGGTAGGTGAACTCCTCAGCACAGCATATACAAGAGGTAAGGGGGTCAAACCTGCTCTAGAGGTGGGAATCTGTGGTGAACACGGTGGAGAACCTAGCTCCATAAAGTTTGTGGCTGATATAGGCTTTGACTATGTAAGCTGCTCTCCATACAGAATCCCTATAGCAAGGATAGCAACGGCTAAAGCTAAAAAATGAGAGTAACGAACTGCCCCACCTGCTACAAGTTAAGTAGAAAGCCTGACCTCTAAGGGTCGGGCTTTTTTATTCCAACTATGGTCACCTAATGAGTTATTAATAAATTCTTTTGTCTATAATTCATCTCACCAGGAGTTTATTCATTTTGCCGTTTATTATAAAGAGAAACTATAATTGCCTAATTCAATTTTTACCTTTACCCCCATTGGAGGTATAATTTAATGTCCAACAACACACTTTAAAGTTGAAGTCATTGATATACCATACTTTAATAAAAAGGAGAGAAACGTGAATAGATCAAAAATTTATCAATTATTTTTTATATCTTTTATTATAGCTACCCTTGCAACCCTTCACCTATCAATCTTTAAAGCTGGTTTTATTATCACCATCTCCATTGTTTTTCTTCCCTTTTTCATCTACATCAATGAAAATTTGGGAGCACTTAGCATATGTAGCTTGACTGCACTTATCTCGCCCCTTATTCGCTATATCCTGCTCCTCCTTGAACATAATTCAAAGGTGGCCCTTGATATGGCACTGCCAGATATCTCCTTCTATATCACCTATGGAATCATCTTTCACCTGTTGTATGAAAGGGGAAAGGAGAGATCACTCATTAGCTTTGTAATGACTACTATTATATGTGATTATGGATCAAACATTGTAGAGATGCTCTTCAGAGGAGGCTTTAACGGGATTACCCTTCCTATATTAAAGGGACTTTTATTGGTGGCATTTTTAAGAAGCGGGATGCTCCTTCTGCTTCTGGTATTACTGAAACACTATAAATCATTTCTAGTAAATCAGGAGCACGAAACCAGGTATCGCCACCTGCTCCACCTTACCTCAACCTTTAAGAGTGAGGTTTACTTCATGCAGAAGAATATGTCACATATAGAAGAGGTTATGGGGAAATCCTTTACCGCCTATAAGATGACCCAGGGGGAGACCTATCTCCCCAAACTACAAGAGACCCTCCTCGATCTCACAAAGGAGGTTCATGAGATCAAAAAAAGTTATTCCAGAGTTATCCAAGGAATTAAGAATACCTTTCCAGAGCTTATGGAGCTTTCAGATATAGATCTGAGAGATATAACCAACATTCTTACCCTGAACACAAGGGAACAGTTAAAGGAGGAGAAAAAACTAGTGTTTAAAAGTTCACTTTCGGGAAATGCCCCAGTTAAATGCCACTACTACCTTATGTCTATCCTCGCTAACTTAGTTCAAAATGCTATTGAAGCTTCTGGAGAGGCTGTTGATCCCTTGGTTACACTAAATATCTCCGCACTGGATGATCCTGTCTCTATAGAGGTCAGGGATAAAGGCTCTGGAATCCTTCCCGAGCATTTAAACCATATATTTGATCCCGGATTTTCCACCAAGTTTGACCCCAAAACTGGAAACATTAACCGGGGAATCGGGCTGACACTGGTTAGAGATATCATAGAGGAGATGTTTAAGGGTAGTATTTCAGTGGACACCGCTCCCCATGAGGGAACAGTCTTTTCCATTAAACTTCCTAGAAAAGTTTTAAAGGAGGGAGTAAGATGAAGATCTTCATTGCCGATGATGATCCTAGTATCATCAGGATACTAAAGGATATCATAATTAATCATAATCTTGGAACAGTTGTGGGAGCAGCCACAGATGGAATTACAGCCCTGGAGGAGATAAACCTATATCCTCCAGACATTGTTCTGGTAGACTATCTCATGCCCAGAATGGATGGAGCTGCACTAGTTAGAGAGGTTATAAGGAACAACTCCGACACCTACTGCATAATGATCTCCCAGGTTACCAACTCTCAGATGGTTGCTGAAACCTATATCGCTGGGGTGGAGTTTTTCATCCATAAACCCATCAACAAGATAGAAGTAATTAATATAATTAAATCTGTCGGTGAAAAGATCGATATGAAAAACCAGATCTCCATGGTTCAAAAAATCCTGGGGACCTCTGAAAAAACTAAAACCTTTTCCCTCTCTGCTTATATGGACCGGATCCACTTTACCCTCAGTGACCTGGGAATCCTTGGTGAAAAGGGATCTGGAGATATCTTGGAGATCTGCAGGGAGTGTATAAGGGTTCAGGAAAGGGATCCCTGGAAAACTCTCCCTGAAGTACTTTCACTAAAGACCAAGGTTTTAAAACAGCGTATTCGAAGAGCCCTGGCTGTAGGTTTAAAAAATATTTCCCACGCAGGAATCGAAGATAATCTGAGTGACTTTTTTATCAGGTACTCCAATACCCTCTTTGACTTCCAGGAGGTTCACCTTGAGATGGAAAAGTTAAGAGGTCGTTCTACCTCTGGAGGAAGGGTAAGCCTGACCAAGTTTCTAGAAAACCTCCTTGTTCAATGCCGAAAAGATTAATTTTTTTTTATTTTTATATCCATTTGAGGCTCTTTGAGGCTCCATGAATCCCCTTACTATACTTATAGTATCAGGGGATTTTTTATATGGATATTTTTACCAGCTGTTTATAGCAATGGCTAAACCTAAACTTATTTAAGGAGGAATCTATGCTCGCAGAAAAAATTGAAAACCTGACTATCGACCTTACAAAGGTACTCAGTGTTGTAGGAACAAGTGGAGAGATTGATATCAGTAACAAGATTTACAGTATCTTTGCTGATATGCCCTACTACAAGAAAAATCCGCACCTTCTAAGCTTTTTAGATTTTAACAACGACCCCATAGGACGAAAAAATGTTGTGGCTATCGTTAAGGGGGAGAAAAAAAACAGCAATAAGACTGTGGTTTTAATCGGTCACTCAGATACTGTGGGGATCAGCGACTACGCAGGTTTTGAAGACTATGCTACAAAACCCTATGAGCTCTCAGATAAACTTAAGGAATTAAAGCTTCCTGAGGATGCTCTCAAGGATTTAAATTCCGGAGAGTGGCTCTTTGGAAGAGGTATCTTCGATATGAAGTGCGGAGTTGCCACCATAATGACCATTATAGAAGATATCACAAAAAACATATCTGAATTTGAAGGAAACCTGGTTTTTGCAGCAGTTGGAGATGAGGAGGGAAGCTCAGGGGGGATGCTCTCCTTTGTTTCGGAACTTGTTAAGCTCCAGGAGAGGGAGGGGTTTGAATACCTTTCAGTGATAGATACCGACTACATGGCTCCCCGTTACGATGAGGATGATCAAAAATATATATATATTGGAACTGTTGGAAAGCTTATGCCTTCCTTTTACATTGTTGGTAAGGAAACCCATGTGGGTCAGCCATACAAGGGGCTCGATCCCAATCTCATTGCCAGCAGTATCATAAGTAAGATAGATAAAAACATCGAGTATTCCGATGTTGCAGAGGGAGAGGTTTCCCTTCCCCCTATCACTCTCAGAAACAGAGACCTTAAGGAGGAGTACTCTGTACAGATTCCTAAGACTGCAAATCTCTACTTCAACTACGCTACCCACAGCAGTACCCCGGATATGGTGCTCAAAAAAATGAAAGATGCTGCCCACACCGCCTTTGAAGAGGTTATAGAAACCCTGAATAAAAGATATCTTCAATTCTGCTCTGCCAGCAGCTTCCCCCACACTATGCTTCCATGGGTTCCAAGGGTTCTTACCTTTGAAGAGCTCTACACTTCAGTTCATTCAGAACTGGGAGAGAAACTGGATGCCGTTATAGAAAACTTTAAAGAAGATCTTCTAAAGGAGAAGGAAGTTGATGAAAGGGAGTTTGGCTTAAAGGTGGTTGAAAAGGTTCACAGCCTCTGGTCGGATAAGAATCCTGTTATCATCCTCTACTACTCACCACCATACTACCCTCATATCTATGTCAATGGTAAAAACCATAAGGAGAGAGGACTACTGGAGTCTGTTTCCCGTGCTGTAGAGGACCAGAACCAGGGGTATAAGATTATAAATAAAAAGTTCTATCCATATATCTCGGACCTGAGCTTTGTCTCTGCCCCTCAGGATGAGGAGGTCTTAAATACACTGACCCTCAACATGCCATCCTTTGGAAGTAAATATACTCTTCCCATAAAGGAGATGCAGAAGTTAAACCTTCCTGTGGTAAATATCGGTCCCTTTGGAAAGGATGCTCACCAGTATACTGAAAGGATAGAAAAAAAATACTCCTTCCAGGTAGCTCCTAAATTTGTTTATGAAACACTTAAGAATCTTCTTCAAAAATAGCTTTTGTTTTTTAAAAGTAATCCTATCACTTTTATAGAAAGGAGAAATAATCATGGACAGTTTTTTAGAAGTTATTGGCAGTATTTCAAGTTGGATCTGGGGACTTCCTATGTTAATCCTCTTAAGTTTCGGCGGACTATACCTCTCGGCACGCCTTGGTTTCTTTCAGATTAAGTACGCCCCATATATTATTAAGCAGACCTTTGGAAGGGTACTGAGCAAGCAGAAACATGGTGAGGGAACTGTTTCTCCGTTTCAGGCTGTTACAGCAGCTTTGGCATCTACAGTTGGGGCTTCCAATATTATAGGTGTTCCTGCAGCTATCTGCTTCGGGGGACCTGGAGCTGTATTTTGGATGTGGGTTATGGCTGTTCTCGGTATGGGATCTAAATTTGCTGAGGTGGTTCTAGGTTACAAGTACAGGGAAAAAAATTCCGAGGGGGAGTATGTAGGAGGACCTATGTACTATATCTCCAAAGGATTAAAGATGAAGTGGCTGGGAACCTTCTTCTCCTTCTTCCTTATGCTGGAAATTATTCCCAGTGTTATGGTTCAGGCAAACTCCATCACAGCTTCAGCTAAGGAATCATTTAATGTTCCCCCAACTGTAACGGGTCTTCTCCTTCTCTTCCTGGTTTCCATCGTAGTAATAGGAGGAATCCAGAGAATCGGTAAGGTTACAGAAAAAATGGTTCCTTTGATGGCTGGTCTCTATATACTTGCTTCAATCATCATTATATTTATGAACCTCGGTAAGATACCGGAGGTATTTACCCTTATCTTCTCCTATGCCTTTAAACCTATGGCAGCTGTAGGGGGATTTGCAGGTTCTGCCATCGCTTCCACTGTTCGTTGGGGAGTTGCCAGAGGAGTATACTCCAACGAGGCTGGTATGGGAACTGCTCCTATTGCCCATGCTGCTGCAGTAAATGACCATCCTGTAAGACAGGGATTCTGGACAATATTTGAAATAGTTATAGATACCTTGGTTATTTGTAGTGTGACAGCCTTTGTTATCCTTTCATCGGGGCTGTGGAGTGCTGAGGGAGCTCTGGATAACCCTTCAGGACTTCCAGCTGCTGCATTCAACCACTACTTTGGTGTTACTGGTGGGTATCTGGTTACATTTTCTCTACTCTTCTTCGTCCTTTCCACTGTAATAGTTATAATCTTTTACGGGGAGAAGCAGGCTGAATTCCTTTTTGGACTGAAGTTCTCAAAGGTTATGAGATATGTCTACCTTATCTCTATCTTTATTGGAGCTGTAGGGGGAGCAAGGTTGTTGTGGCAATTCCTGGATCTTCTCCTTGCCATGATAATTATCCCAAATATGTTTGCAATTATTGCCCTCAGCAGGGAGGTTGTGGTTCTTACAAGGGAATTTTTCACCTCTGAAGAATACTACCTAAAGGATATTAAGAAGGAGAGAGAGCCTTCCGAAACTGAAGCTTAAAAAACAACGTGACGTTGCCTCCTAATAATCAGTTGGAGGACTAATTACTTCATGAAAAGTTTTAATAAATTCTATACTTTCCTTAATAAATAAAAAAAGTCCCTTCCCGCCGCTAAAGACCTTAGCAGCTGGGGGGACTCTTTTAATTTGTGACAGTTAATTCTCTTCATATAACAAAACCTCTACATCTTTTAATTAATCATGCTCTCCCTTAATTTAACCTCCTCCCTTATCTTCTTTGCTACATCCTCCTCGAGGCCTCCCACACTTATAAATAACCTTACAATCATATTTCCTATCTTATCAAAGGCTGTTCGTTCAAAACTCTTACTGCTTGAAATTCTTTGGACAATTTCCAGTGCTTCACTTAGAGGTAATACCGGAGTAGGGGCTGTATCAGCCTTGGTCACCTCAGCTATAGAGCCGAATACATGGGTAGTCCTTCCGTCCTCACCCTCTACCTCTCCCAGACAATACCCTTCAGCATTCAGTGCTGCCAAAAGAGGTAGTATAGTTTCCAAGATACCATCAAGTTCCTTATCATTAAGCGGTCTTAAGTTGTTTTCTGCCATTGTCATCGTCCCCCTTATGTATAAGATCTATTCAAACTCTTTTAGATATAACTCATATCCTCTTTCCTCCATATCTTCCACAGCTATAAATTCCAGTGCAGCTGAGTTTATACAATATCTGAGACCGGTAGGTGTCGGTCCGTCCTCAAAGACGTGCCCCAGGTGGGAATCCCCGTATCTGCTCCTTACCTCGGTACGCCTCATAAAAAACTTTCTGTCCTCCTTGGTCACTATGTACCTTTCATCTATGGGTCTTGTAAAACTTGGCCATCCCGTTCCCGACTTATACTTGTCCTTGGAGGAGAAGAGGGGTTCTCCCGACACGATATCCACGTATATTCCCTCCTCCTTGTTGTCCCAGTACTCGTTGTCAAAGGCTCTCTCCGTTCCGTCTTTCTGTGTCACCTTATACTGAATCTTTGTAAGCTTCTCCTGCAGCTCCCTGTCCGAAGGCTTCTTAAACTCTTCAAACCTTTTACCAAAGGCTATTGCAGGTATTATCAGGAGTAATACTATAAATAACTTCATTACTGCCTCCTCTCTCTCTTTTTAATAGAGGTAAAAGCTACTCCAAGGAAGGCTGCCCCTGCAAGGGCTATCAGCCACCTTAACCCGGCTGAACCTCCTTCTTCATGCTCCTCCTCTACCTTCTTAGCTTCCACTATCCTCTTGCTCTCCCTTTCATCCAGCAGCTGCTTATCCCTCAGGTCTCTTGCTATTCCCTCCTCTATAAGACTCCAGTCCACCTGAGGCAGTTCCCCTTCCATGATCTCCTCTCCTTGAATAGACTCCTCTATCTCCTCTTCATAATTTTCCTCCTGAGGTTTATCTTTTCCACTTTCATCATCAATTAGACGGTCGTAGTGCAGCCTCAGGTCGGAATCCCACACCGTTATTGTCTTTATCTTTTCCGGTCCCTCTAAGATCTCGGTTTGCACACAGCCTCCCATCAGCAGTATAAGCAGAACCATCATTATCCTCTTTTCCATACTTCCCCCTGATCGCTTGTTCTTCATTACTCCCTCTATGTTATTTTCTAACCCAAGGCCAAATTCCTTTTAAAATAATGAATTGCAAAAAAATTACATATAATATAAAATATTAGTAGGGTAATGAATATATTTTTAAGGGGTGAAGACATGGATAGCGTTTTGGAGTTAGTTAGAAAAACTAGAAGAAAAAATAAGATCAAGAGGGAAATGCTAGATAACGAGAGAAAGATAAGAGATAACAGAAAAAGAATTGATCTACTAGATAACTTAGCTGAATATATAAAACCAGATATGAAGTATGATGACATCGTCGATATCCTTGAGAATATGAAGTCCGACTACGAGGACAGGGTAGATGACTACATCATTAAAAATGCTGAACTTGGCAAGGAGAGAAGAGAGATAAACAAGAGTGTCAAGGGAATCATGAAGGTTCAAAGATCAAAGGCAGAGAAGTAAAGTTAAAGCTGGTGAAAACCAGCTTTTGTTTTTTAAGGAGGTAAGATGGCTACAAAGTCGCTGGAAAAACTTATAGATGAGTTTAACCGTCTTCCTGGCATAGGAAGAAAGAGTGCCACTCGTCTGGCCTTTCATGTACTGGACATGGAGGAGTTTGAAATAGAGAGGTTTACAAAGGCTATTCTGGAGGTTAAGGAGAATACCAAGAGGTGCAGGATCTGCCACAACTTCAGTGAGGAAGAGGTCTGCGAGGTGTGCAGGGATGAGCACAGAAACAAGGGGATCATCTGTGTGGTAGAGGACACCAAGGATATAGTTTCCCTTGAGAGGGCCAAATCATATAGAGGGGTGTACCACGTACTAAACGGTAAGATAGCTCCCCTGAATGGTATCACCCCGGACAAACTTAATATAAAATCCCTCATGGAAAGGGTAGCTGCCGAGGATATATCAGAAGTTATCCTTGCTCTCAACCCAGATCTAGAGGGTGAAACTACTGCCATGTATCTTACCAAGCTTTTAAAACCCTTTGGTATCAAGGTTACAAGGATTGCCAGCGGGATACCCATGGGAGGAAATATCGAGTTTTCAGACATTGCCACCATATCAAAGGCCATGGACGGAAGACATGAACTATAAAAGGAGCCCATTAAAGGCTCCTTTTTTTTTGATATTATTCCAGCTATTTATAAGCAGACTATTGAAGAAAAACTTCATAGTCCAGGTCGGTATTCTTTTCTCCCTTTTTCTTAGGGGTCTTCTTCTTTTCCTTCTTCAGTTCCCCCTTGAGAACCTCTTCCTGGGTTCCCCCTCTTCTCTTGAGTATCCTTCCCTTCAGGCTTTCCTTGGTGATCTTCATCTACATCACTCCCTTATAGTTTTCCACTATCTTCTCCTGCCC
>CAYSGC010000065.1:0-13371 GCA_964430145.1 uncultured Fusobacteriaceae bacterium
CGTCACAATGTTTCCATTATTTTGCCTTTTTCAGAATATTTTATTATGTTTTTCCGCTAAACTACATCACTGTGGAATAGATACTCAAAGTAAAATACTATTTATACCTCAAATTCTCCTTTCAAAGCCCAATCTTTCTACTGATTTAATCGTAAAATGACTAGCTAATATTTTCAATATACTAAAAAAAAAAAAATAGTTCAATGGTTTTTTAAAAATAAACAAAACTTAAGAATGTGAAACCTCTCCATCCCTTCCTAAAAATTTGGTGTTTTCAAAGCAAAAATAACATTTTATAACCACTAAAATCGGTGTTTTTCCTCTGAAAACAACAAAATTAAATTTCACTTAAAAAGTATAAAGAAAACTAAAAATATTTTTCGTTTATTTTTAAAACATAAATTTGTCACATATCTAAATTTTATTTCTCCCCTGTCCAATGAAATTTGCTAATGTCATCCACTCCTATTCCCGCCAACTTCTTAACTAATTTAATCCACTCTTAAGAAGATACTTTCAATAACGGTGAAGGATACTGTATAATGTTTAGGAGCATGACGGAAGGCGGTATAGAGATGATGGAAGTAGTGGATAAAATTATAGAAGCAGGGAGCAGCCACCCCAGGAGGGATATCTTAAATAAGGTATGGGTTCACAGCGCTTTGGAGTTTCAAAGGATATACGGACTCCTGACAGATTACGGAAAAGAGTATGAAGGAGCCTATATTATAGGGAGAGAGCATATAAAACAGCTATACAGATACTTGGAAAGACTGAAAAGGATAAGGGCATACTTCTATGAGGTTTCGGAAGAGCAGCTCCCAGACATGTTAAGACCTCCTGTTATAGAGGAGGGAGAACTCTTAAAGGTTAAGAGGGAGATAAAGTCCTCCTTCAAAGACACCGAGGAGAGGACTGTCACCCACATAACCTTTGTAAACTGCAGGGCCAAGCATATAGAGGGTGATGGGCGGGCAATTGTTGTTGTAGCTGATAACTTCAATGAATTCATTGAAAAGATATATGGATAAAAACAGCCGGCTGAGTAAGCCGGCTGAAAACATTTGAATTTATTCATATAAACACCTTATTTATATATTCAGATGCCATGGCTGACAGACATCCTCCATAGGTAGGGGCAAACTCTATCCTGCCACCTATACAGTATTTCTCGGAAGAATCTGTTATATCCAGAATCAGATGATCGCTGCTTCCCCCCAGGATAATAATATCACTGTCTATGGGATTCAGATGCTCCAGGGAAATATCCTGCTTTCCCAGAGCACATATAGCACGTCTTCTAACCCCCCTGTCTACAAAAACCGGTATCTCACCAAAGGAATCAAGTCCCCTTCTCCCTATGGGTATAGAAGGCTTCAGCATAATCTCCACAATTTCAGCCTCCAGCCTGAATACGTCGGTATCAAGACCTCTTACGGGTTTGTCATCTAATCCTATTCCCATTAGCAGGGAGGCTCCCAGCCTCAACTGGTTTATCCCCTCTGGAAGGGAGGCATCTTCAAATAAAGTGAGGGAGCCTGAATTCCCCCCAGAGACAACCTTTAGGGATAGAGCAAACCTCTTCTCCAGTGCAGATTTAATCTCAATCAGTCTGCTTAAATTTTCCCTTGTGGGAACCACACCTCCATAACATGTGAGGTTACTTCCGATTCCAAGGAGCCTGACTCCACTTAGTCTTCCTATCTCTTCAACAGTTTTAAATATCTCATCCCTGTAAAATATTCCCTCCCTCAGATCTCCCAGATCCACCATAAGGATGATGTCATATGTCTTCCCCTGTTTAAGAGCCTCCTCTGCCAATATTCTTGCTGTGAATATCTCAGATACCAATGAGATATCTGAAAATTTAACTATCCTTTCAGCCTGACTGGCCATTGGAATCCTGATGAGCATCTTGGGAACCGAGATACTGGACATCCTTTCTAGGTTTTCAATTCTTGAATCAGCTAAAATTTCAACTCCAGCCTCTACAAGGGTATTCCCTATGACTTCATTCCCGCAAACCATTTTTGTGACGCCGGCTACCTCTACTCCTTTTTCCTGGCACCTTCTCACCAGCTTACGGGTATTTCTTTCAATTTTTTTCAAATCTATCAACAACTTCGGGTAGGTCATCTTTTATCCTCCAGAGCTACTATAAAGCAGGTAAAATAGGTCCACTACTCCTGGAAGGCTAGTATCGATTTCATATAAAATTTAACCTTTAAAATTATCTGCAAAACCTATGTTTCTGAGGGCATCGCCCTTCCTGGAGCATATAACAGGTAAAACTGCCTTCAGATATACCCTCCAAAAAAATTCCCATTAAGATATCCGTACTCCAAAACATTGCGGGCCTCACTCCCCCTTGAACTTTTAATTAAACCTGTCATCTCTGCTCCTCTTCTACCTTTAGATAAACTACCCTTTATTATCTTAAATTACCTTTAAATTAGTTAAAGATCTTATAAAATAAGTTAATTCAAGTTTACCCCATAATAGCAGGAATCCAAAAAACTTGTTGTTCCTACGCCTCTGTCAGCAAGTTAGGTGGAAGGCCCCTACCTTTCTCTCTGTATCCAGACTATTGTATATATCCATCCCCTTCCTGCTATCCTCTATATAATAATCTATATTGAGCTCCCTCAATCTTTCTATTACCTCCGGAGCCACCCTCATCTGCCCATAGTAGCCAGTCCCGATAACTAGTACCTCAGGCCTGTACTCCAGGATATCCTCTATATCCTTAAGCTGCAGCAGGTGCCCCTCCTCCCTCCACCATGGAGACTTTACCCTTTCTGGAAATATTATAACATCTGAAGTAATGGTACCTCCCGACACAGTCATCCTTCCAAAGCTATACTTCTCTATTTTCATCCTGTCCTTCCCTCCTTTTGCAGTTAATCTGAATCCTCCGATATAACTATTCTAACCTCTACCCTCACCTCCTTTTATTTTTATGGTAAACTATCCCCTACCTCATTAGATGGAAACAGGAGTATAAAATCAAACTATATACAGCGTATATGATTAAGTTGACTTTTTCTCAATAAAATTATAAAATATTCTATTGGTATTATTTTTTTGCAACAAATGTTAATTAAAGAAGTATTTTTAGTATGAAGAGGTGCAATTGATGAAAAAGTTATTAAAGTTTTCCCTTATAGGGGGAGCAGGTGCAGCTGCGGCTGTCCTTCTGTTTATTCTCGCCCTTGTTATAGGGGCTCTGAGGAGCCTGCCAGATGTGGAGAAGCTGGTGGAATCCTATGCTCCATCCATTCCCACCACTATCTATGATTCCCAGGAGAGGGTTGTGGATCTTATCTCCAGGGAGATGAGGGAAGAGGTGGATATAGAGGGGATCCCGCAATATGTAAGGGACGCCTTTGTAGCCATTGAGGACAAGAGGTTCTACAAGCATCCCGGTCTGGATCCCATAAGGCTTGGTAAAGCTACCCTGGTAAATCTCTCCAAGGGGAGATTTGCCCAGGGAGGAAGTACCATAACCCAGCAGCTGGCTAAGAACGCTTTTCTAAGCAATGAAAAAAAGCTTATGAGAAAAGTAAAGGAAGCCCTCATAGCCCTGGAGATTGAAAAAAGGTACAGTAAAGAGGAGATCCTTGAAAAATACATGAATGAGATCTACTTTGGTTCAGGTTTCTACGGAATAGAAACAGCTTCTCAGTCCTTCTTCGGAAAGAGGGTGTCTCAGCTAAGTCTTCCAGAGGCGGCACTGCTGGCTGGAATTCCGAACAGGCCCTCCTACTACAACCCCAGAAGAAACCTTGAAAATGCAGTGAGAAGATCCCACCTGGTGCTAATGCAGATGAGGAAGCAGGGGCTTATAGGTGAGGAGGATTATGAGGAGGCTCTTAAGCACAGCTTCTTTAACCAGGGAGAAGCCCCTGAAAATCTTAAAGGGAGTAAGAATACTTCAGTTATTTTGGCAAGAAACAGCAGAAACCACCTGAAATCACCGGACTTTACAGATATAATAGAGAGAAAGCTCTTCGAGCTATTTGATGAGGACCAGATCTATGAGGAAGGGCTTCAGGTATATACCTCTCTGGATCTGGATATGCAGAGGGTTGCCCTGGAGACCTTCAACAGCTACCCTCCCTTTAAAAGCAATCCCAAGCTTCAGGGGGCCCTTATAACAATCGATTCCTCCAATGGATATGTAAAGAGTATTGTAGGGGGAAAAAACTTTAAGGACGGTAACTTCAACAGGGCAACAAGAGCTATGAGGCAGCCTGGATCAGCCTTTAAGCCCTTTGTATACTTTACAGCCCTTGAAGAGGGAATCCCTATGAATGCAGTAAGGGAGGATTCAGAATTAACCTTTGGAGGATGGAGGCCCCAAAACTACGGTAAGAACTTTGTTGGGGATATAACCCTTCTGGAGGCCATGGAAAAATCCATAAATATTATAGCCATCAAGCTCCTCAAGGAGGTTGGTGTAAACAGGGTTATTAAAAACGTTGAAAAAACAGGAGCAGAGATGGAGATTCCAAGGGATCTCACTGCAGCCCTTGGAACCATGACTACTACACCTCAGGAGCTGGCAACTGCCTACCTCCCATTTTCCAATGGAGGTTTTGAGGTGGAACCTATATTCATAACCAAGATCCTCAACAGAGAGGGGCAGATCCTCTATGAGAGGCAGGTTAAGAGGAGAAGGGTCTTTAAGAGCGAAGATGTCTCCCTCCTTGTACACATGATGAAGGATGTGGTTGCCAATGGTTCTGGAAGAAGAGCTGGAGTGGTGGGAATAGACGGCTCCCCTATAGAACAAGGGGGAAAAACAGGAACTACAAATGATTTCAGATCCGCCTGGTACGCAGGGATAACTCCTGAGTACGTCACCACCCTCTACATCGGTTACGATGACAACTCCCCTATGTCTCCAGGCTCCACCGGCGGGTCCCTGGCGGCTCCCCTGTGGAGAAGCTACTATCAGAGACTTATCAATAAAGGGGTCTACAAGCCAGGAAGGTTTGAGTTTATGGAGGAGCACATAAGAGAGGGAGACCTTGTCCTGGCAGATATAGATTCCAGAACTGGCCTTGCAGGGGAACCCACCACTGGGACAAGGAGAACTGGACTCTTTAAAAGGGGACAGGAGCCCCAGGAAAAAAGACCTAGCCGGTTCCTCAGGTTCAAGGGGTTCTTCAGCGTAGAGGAGAAGGAGCCTAACTTCCCAGAAAGTACCAGGTGGCCCCCCCTCACTCCGGAACCTATTGATTCTGAAATCCAAGAGAAATCCTTACAGACTATAGAGGATATCCCTGTTGAGGTGAATAACCATAAAAATGTTTCCAAAGTTATAGAGGAACCTTTAGAGGAGGTAACAGAAGATCAGGGACCTGAGGATGGTGTTCAGGAGAAGGTAGAGGAGAGCGTTGAAGCGTTGGATACCCCAGACACAACTAAAGATATAGAAGAGATTGCTTCTCAGATAAATTCTGAAGTGGAAAATACAGAGGTACAAGAGGAAGCCTATCCCATCATTGAAGAGGAGAAGTCCTCTTCAGATAGAGAATAGGCAAAATAAAGCTCCCCTGTCCGGGAAACCCCAAACGGACAGGGGAGCTTTTATAGTAAGTATCATTTATCATCCTTCTGCTTTCTTCTCCGTCCCCTATACTTAGCGGTCCTCAGCTCAAGGATATACTCTTTCTTATGTGGCATATCCGTCATCTCAGCCTGACTTACAGCCAGCTCCACGTCATAGGGAACCCTTATAAGGGATATTGAAAGGGGATTTTCCTCCATAGATCCGTAGTTCCCCTCCAGTATTGCATAGGATGCCTGGGGAATCTCCAGGGGATTTCCCACACTCCCCACATTGAAGAGGGTCTTATTGTTAAAGTTGTCTATATGAGCCCCGTGGATATCTCCATACCCCACCACATCTGCCTCCTTATCCAGAGATTTTGTTCCTCTAAAGAGCTTCATCCTCTCTTCCGTCTCAGTATGGAGGTAGACCCTGTGAAAGAGATCGTTGGGGGAAGCGTGACAGAGACGGATAAGCTTACCGCTCATATAAAACTCGGTATATAGGGGCAGGTTCTTAAGATACTCCAGCCTTTTTGAACCCAACTGCTCCTGGTGCCAGGCAAACTTCTCCTCTCCCATTGTCTCGGCGAGAAAGTGATCCCAGTTCCCCTTTATCACAAGCTCGCACCTCTCCCTTATTGTATCCACTGCCTGGGCTGAGTTTGGACCCTTTCCTGCCAGATCTCCCAGACAGAATATCCTGGGGATTCCCCTTCTCTCAATATCTTCCAATACGGCCTCCAAAGCCGGAATGTTTCCATGAATGTCTGAAATAATTGCAACTCTTTCCATTCTGACCTCTCCTTTATGAAAATTTGATTTAAATTAATCGGATCACAGAAGGCAGGTTTTTTTCAAACCTTCCACTACTAACAATTCTACCCCCCATCTGAGGTTTCTTCAAAGAAAATTTCATTAAAAACAAGGTGACGTTGCATCCTGGTAATCAGTAGGAACACTTATTGCTTAACTTAATTTTTTATAAATTCTATACTTTCCTTAACAGTAAAAAGGACTGGAGTTATCTCCAGTCCTTTTTACATAAATTGCCTATCTTGCAATTATCTCTATCTCTACTCTTCTGTTGCTCTCTCTTCCCTGGGAAGTGGAGTTAGTAGTTAGCGGATACTTAGATCCGAATCCTTCTGTAGTTAATCTGCTGCTCTGTACTCCTCTGGACTTCAGATACTTTGCCACACTGTCAGCTCTATCCTTGGAAAGAGTCATATTGTATGAATCCTTTCCTGTGTTATCTGTGTGCCCTGATACGAATACCTTTGTTTCGTCATACTCCTTCAGAACCTTCGCTACAGAATCCAGTACCTCATAGAAGTTGCTGTTTATATCTGAGCTGCTGGACTTAAATGTAAGGTTCCCCGGCATAACCAGTTCCAGCTTATTTCCGTTTCTCTTCAGGGAAACACCAGTTCTCTGAAGCTCAGCTCTCAGTGCTGATTCCTGCCTGTCAAAGTAGTAACCGAGTCCCGCTCCAGCTAAGGCACCTACAGCTACTCCTGTCAGGGTAGACTCTGTATCCTTTCCAGCCAGCTGACCTGTAGCGGCTCCAGCAAGGGCTCCTCCTAGGGCATACTTGCTGCTGTTGCTGAACTGCTCCTCTCCTGTATACGGATCTATACTCTTACATCCTCCTACTATCAATACTCCTAATAATAAAAGTGATATCTTCTTCTTCAATTATCTTCACCTCTTCTTTCTTAAATTCATCTTAAGTTAGATACATTATATTGGATTAGTGTGAGGTTTTTGTGATGTGAAAAACATACTCTTTTCAGAGCTTTTTCATCATCTCTTTAAAAAAAATTATACCCTATATCTCCCCTGTCTTTCATGCTGTCTTTCAGTACACTTCAAACGCTCTTTAAAGCTTTATATCAAATAAAGACAAATTTTTCTTAAATGCAGGGATCACTGTGTCAGTATTTATAGAACTTTTACTATTGAAGTCACGACACCTGGCGTGGTTCTATCCGCTATTTCAGGGTATATTTTTAATTGTTAAAGGTTCAAAAAGAAATACCATGCTATTTTTGATCCTTTTTGGTTTGAGAGATATTGAGGTTTTAACAGATGGAGAAATCCAGAGAGATCACAATAGAAATCTTAAAAAGATCTTATTGAGATAACTTTTTTATGGTCAAGGATTTCGAGAGGTTCAATTAACAATCAAACCTTTTTATCGAAACAATGATTTTTTAAGGAGATTTTATTATGAAGAAGATAATAGCAACAATTTTTTTACTAATGTCCATTTCAGCCCTGGCAGGTGAGGGATGGGAAGCAGCAGACCTGGGGAAATACAGAATAAACCCAATATCCATTGAGAGACCCTTTAAAAATGAGTATATCTTTGAGTTTGACATCAAATATATGGAGGACAGCGCCCCGGGAATGGATCACGATATAATGCTTACCATAGGGGACAAAGTTATCGATGTACAGGATCTGAAGGTTCTTACCACTACAGACTGCACCAACCAGAGTGCAATTGTAAAGCTTACTGTGCCTAAGAACTTTGCTGAAATAGATTTTGACGGTATCAGCTTTATAAATAAGAGAAGCAGGAAGATAGATAAGACGTTTAATATGTCGGGAGTTTAAAGGAAACTCATCTATTATATAATAAAGGTTTCTGATTAAAAGCCACTCACTTCAGCGGGAGCAGAGGAGCTGGATGACATCAGGGACAAGGTCTTCAAGATATTTCAGAGGATGACCTTTATTTGAAACCACTTGATCTTTACATTGATCTTTACAGACAGCAGGTATTACCAGTAGGCTGTTAAAGCTGAGATAATCTCAGCTTTTTTATTGTTTAGGAAAGTATAGAATTAAAAATTATAGCCATGGGAAAATACCATTTAATAAGACTTAGAAGGGGTGGAGCATCACCCTCCTTTTATTTCCCTTTAAATTAAAATTTCTTCTATGAAAACTCCTGATTTTTTAAAGGAAAGCTATGCATTTTTTTTATAATTTGTGTATAATCTTTATAATAGAAGAAATCTTAACAAGGAGAGAAGAAATGATTTATACAAAATTACTTGAAACTCTGTCCACCGTAATGAGAGACCCCGATACAAGGGAGGAACTGGAGAGAAGGTTCATTCCCATTCTCAGCAGTACTCCTCTGATTTCCAGTATAACAAGCCTTTCAAAGGAGTCACCGATCTTTCAGAGCTCTCTCTCTACCCTCATAAAGACGCTGGATGAGTATCCCGCATGTGAGTTTGCCAAGGAGTATAAAAACTTCTACAACAATGTGATGATCATCTCAGATGAGTTGGCTCTCACCATAAAAAAGGAGGCCGATCAGCTGAAGGAGGTTGAGATGCCTGTAAGGGTTAAAGATGAGGTACAGTTTGTAAGCTCTAGGGTTTTTGTGGGCAACTCCATGCTTCTTATGATCACTTCCAATGAAGAGGTCTTTACTAAGTCAATAAAACCATTTGAAGCTACCCTTTTAGAGAATCTTCACCTGGATGAGGGAGCTCCCTCCTAGTTTTTAATTCTAGGTCGGGACTCCCGGAGTCTCTCCTTAGACAATATTAAAAAAAGTGATGTAAATATTAATCAAAAGTTGTATAATAGATCTGAACAACAAATTATTATGAGGAGTGAAGAAATGAGCGAAGCAAATATATTTGAAACGATTTCCACCGTTATAGAGGATCCCTCTATGAATGTACTTATTAAGGAAGCCTTTGATCCCATGGTAAACAACAAGCATCTCATATCATCCTTTACCAACCTTTCTCAAAAATCACCAATCTTTCAGAAATCCCTCTCAAAACTCAACGAAACTCTAGAAACTGGAAACTCTGAAAGACTTATAAAGGACTATGAGGATTTCTATTCCAATGTAATGATCCTTTCAGATGAGCTTTCCCTGGTTATCAAGGAGGGGTTCAACAGGATTAAGGACAAGGATATCTCCCTTGAAAACGAGAAGGAGATCAAGTATATGAGTTCCAAGGCTTTTATAGGGGCCTCTATGCTTCTTCTTATGACCTCCAATGAGGATACCTTTACAAAATTTGCAGGAAACTTCAAAAATCTTATCTCAGCTGCTGAAGGAACTCCCTCAGTGCAATAGGTTTTAAACTTATGGCCATATACCTTTCTTTTAAAGGGATGTGGTCTTTTTTATTTCTCTTTGCTGGAGGAAAACTCCCTGAAATCTTGTATTTTATCTCTAGAAGTTAATATTGGATGGGGAGGTTATCTATGAAGGAAAGTGTAGAAAGTGTAGCTGCCACTGTGGAAAATGTAGCTGAAACTGTGGGACAGAAGAGTTTTATCTATCGTTTTATAATGGGATTTACAGATGAGAAGTTCCTGGAAAACATCCTGAGGATTGCCCTTACTGTTATATTCAGGTTTCTTGTGGCCTACATCACCTTTAAGATAGGTCAGAGGATTATAAAGTTTTGCCTTAAGACCTTTGACAGGCTGGATAAGCGAAGCACCCTTGAGACGGATATCCACATCTTTTTGAAATCCGTTATAAACATAGTTCTCTACCTTACCCTGTGTATCCTGATTCTCTTAATTCTGGGAGCTCAGCAGTCATCCCTGGCTGCTGTATTTGGTGCTGCTGGTGTGGGTATTGGTTTTGCCATGAAGGATACCCTTTCAAACTTTGCTGGGGGACTGATCCTTCTCTTCTTCAAGCCCTATAAAACAGGGGACTTTATAGAGATAATAGGGAAAAGCGGAGAGGTGCAGGGGATTACTGTATTTTCCACTGAGCTAAATACCATCGATAATAAGAGGATCATAGTTCCAAACGGTATCCTCGTTGCCAACGATATCACCAACTACACCAAGAACAAGGTAAGGAGGGTGGAGATCCTCTTCGGTATCAGCTACAAGGATGACTTTAGAAAAGCCATAAAGATACTGGAGGATGTGGCCAACTCCCAGGAGAAGGTCATACAGAATATAGAGAAGACCATAAGGGTAAAAACCCTGGCAGATTCCTCTGTAAATATACTCTACAGGGTATGGTGTAAGAAGGAGGATTACTGGAATGTCTACTACGACTCCATTGAGCTGGCCAAGGAGAGCTTTGACAGGGAGGGAATCTCCATACCATTCCCACAGAGAGATATACATATAATAAAGGATAAGGTAATAAAGAATAAGGATGAAGATTAAAAGCCGGGATAACCCGGCTTTTTTTGTTGTTAATAGAGGTCTAGAATTTATAAAAAATTCATATAAAACAATTATTGTCTCAACAGAAGGGGAAGTTTATACTCCTATGGAGAGATCTTTGAGATGGAGGAAGAAGGAGGTTTCTTCTCTACCCTTGAAACGGCTAAAGCTATCTATTTTCCAGAGAGGAAATTCCTCTCTTCCTTGTATTTAATAGATGAGAATCTGTAAACAAGGAGGAGTTCTATGAAATATCTTATATTGGGAAATGGAGTGGCGGGAATATCAGCTGCTCTCTCCATACGAGAGCACGATCCCCAGGGGGAGATAAGGGTTATTACAAAATCTCCCATGCCCTACTACTATAGAATCAGACTCATAGAGTATCTGGCTGGAAGTACCCCCATTGAAAAGTTAATCGCCTTTGGGGAAGCCTACTATGACGACAAGGAGATACAAGTCACCCTTGATAGGGAGGCTGTGAGGATAGACCACCAGAGAAGGGAGGTACACTTTATAGATGGCGGCACCGAGAGGTATGACAAGCTCCTCCTGGCCACTGGAGCCAGACCCCGTTACCCAGATATAGAGGGGATCGACAAGGAGGGGATTTTAAAGTTCAGGGGAGCCACGGACTCAGATGAGATCACCAACTATGTGGAAGTTTCCAAAAGAGTAGCAGTTCTGGGAGGAGGGGTTCTTGGAATAGAAACGGCCAACTCCCTTATAAAGCTCGGAAAGGATGTAACTGTAATCGAAGCATCCACAAGACTCCTCCCAAAGCAGCTGGATGCAGAGGGCTCCAGACTCCTTCAGAAAGCCTTAGAGGCTAAGGGTATGAAGTTTATCCTGGGAGAGGAGGTAAAGAGGATCCTGGGAGAGGAGAAGGTAAGTGGTGTGGAGTTTAAGGACGGTACATCCCTTCAGGCGGAGAGTATCGTGTTGTCTGCAGGGATAATTCCCAGGCTTGAGCTGTGTGAAAGCGCAGGTGTAGCTACAAATATGGGAATCATAGTGGATGAGCACATGGAAACAAGTGTAAAGGGTATCTATGCAGCTGGGGACGTGGCTGAGTTCAGAGGAGGCCTCTACGGTCTCTGGATCCCCTCTAAGGAGCAGGGGGAGATTGCAGGAACTAATATGTCGGGAAGGCCCAAGAGATACAATCCTACCCTCTCAGAGGTCCGTCTGAAGGTAACGGGGATCTCATTCTTCTCAGGGGGGAATATAGAGGAGAGGGGAGCTAATATCTACAGGTATAATAAGGATGGAATATACAGGAAGTTCTTTGTAAGGGAGGGAAGGATTGTGGGTGCTATCCTTATAGGAGACGGTAAAACCTCCATGAAGGCATCTGGTTTCATAAAGAACGGGGAGTCCCCAGATGTTCTCTACGGCCTCTATGAGTAAAAAAACGTTTTGTTAAATATGAATTTACAATCATCAAAAAAAGTGTGGTATTTTCCCGGTAAAATACCACACTTTTAAAGTTTTTTGTATATTTATATTTTACATCTAGCTAACCTTACCCTTAACAAAGAGCACAGATTTGAGTCCCTCACTTAGTTTTATGAGTTTTTTGTAGTAGTTCTCCTCGTATCCCTTCTCTGGAATACCAAGCCCCATTAATACAAGGTCGCTGTTATGGGAGATCCTTCCTATGGTCTCCTCTACACTTCCCTCTACTGGTATTACTACTACCTCTGCATCTATCCTCTGCTTCTCAAGCATCTCCTCCAGGAGAGATTTTCTCTCCTCTACCTTCTCCCCTTCACAGGTTATGCTTAGGATTCGGATCCTTGCTCCCTTCCAGTCGTCGTTGAGGGTCATAAGGTGAGCCATATTCAGCATTAGGTTACCGTTGTTTCTCAGTCCACCCCACCATATATCTATACTCTCCTTTCTACCAAAGGCTGATGATGAATTGGAACTGGAGAAAACCAGAAGGTTCTTATTGAGATAGCTTATCTTTCTCATAAACTCCATCATGGGCTTTATCTTATGGGCCTTCTTGGTCATTCCCATAAGCACTGTGTTGGGCTTTAACAGCCCTATACCGCTTACCTGTACCGTTTCTGTGAGGGTTTCACCCATATCCTCCCCTACTACAACTTCCGAGAAGGCGTTGAGTTTTCTCTCTCTAAGGAAGGTATCGAGGTTTTCCCTAGCTTCTGCCACCTCACTCTTCTTATTTTCTATCTGTCCAAAGATAAACCTTACCAGGGTAATTATCCCCCTTCCCTTGGAGAAGTGCTCTGCAAGGTATACAAGGTTTCCCCTGCTTTCAGGGGTTCCTGAAAATACAAGGATATCGGGTTTCCAGTTTTTTTCCTGCTTCTCATTGAATCTCAGCTTCAGAAGACACATCCTGATAATGGAAACCAGGATACCGTCCCTCAGATCTCCCCATGCCCTGCTTATATTCTTATTACTTATATATAGGTAGATCATTAGGGTAAAGGCCAGACAGATAACAGTGGCTGTTGCGTTGATTAAAAACATCACGCTGTAGGATCCCAGGGCTCCCACAAAAGAGATCAGCCAATGGGTCTTAAATGTGGGTCTAAAGCTTGGGTTACCCACAAGCTTTTCCAGAGCTGCCACCATATTTATGGCTCCGTAGGTATTCAGGAA
>CAYSGC010000066.1:0-13317 GCA_964430145.1 uncultured Fusobacteriaceae bacterium
GTAAGAGAAAGGAATTAGATGAAACAATGCTGAAGGAGTTGGATAAATACTTCAATACCCTTGCCCCAACAGGAGAGCTCAAGCTTAATAAATCACAGTTTATGGACGTCCTTGCAGATGCCAAGGAGTTTAATATAAAATATAATTCAGCAAAAAAGGAGCTTGAAAAATCAAGGGTTCTGTTAATAAAGAAACTGGAGGAAGACTACCTTGCACTTAATCAGGCAAACTCTTCCATAACGGAGCTATTGAAATCTTCAGCTCCTGAAAGGGATACAGGATCAAAAGTATCCCAGTCACCTTCTGTGACATCAGCTGTGAAAATAGACTTGGAGAAAGCTTTGGCTGAGGTTGATGGGTTTACCCTAGAAGAGGGGGAGGAAGTGGAGAAGAGTATCATGATAGATGACCTGCACAGAAAGGTATTTGGTGAAAATTAAGAGAAAGGGGAACGGATCCTGTCTACCCATGGTTGCTTGCAAATAAAATAATTAATAAAAAAGACACTCAATTTATCGAGTGTCTTTTTCTATAGGTTTGGATCAGACAATGATTTCAAGGGAAGTAACAATCACAGAGAGCAAGGCTGAAGATTATAAGGGCTTTTATGAAGAATTATCTAATTATGGATAAAGGAAGTGAAAAAATTAAAGGGACTGGAGAAAAGGTATTATAAAAAAATATAGTAGAGGAGGGGAAACTCACCAGAAACCTGTTTCTGAGTCTCCTCTTTTTATTATTAAGGAAAGCATAGAATGTATAAAAAAATTACGTTAAGTAATAAGTGCCCCTACAGATTATCAGGATGCAACGTCACGTTTCTTTTTAGATTTTTAAAAAGAAATAATGTGTTCCAGTTCAAGTATGAAAAACTTCCAAGAGGGAGGTTGAGCAGACCTAGTGATAGAGTAAGAATTTATTGATTAAGAAAATGGAAAGAGCATTTAAATTTAAGGTTGATAAGAGGAAAATCCTGATGTTGGAATAAAGTATTAGTTAAGCAGACCTGGAGGTGAGGAAATGAAAGCAAGGATTCTTTATGGTGAGAAGAAGGAGTTTATCCTGGGAGAAAAGTTTAATGGTGACAAGAGGGTTACATCCATAGAGGTGAAGGATGGAGGGCTCCATATCCACTACGAATCTCTCGATACAGGGGCAAAGGGAAGGCTGGAGTTTTACAACACTCCCTTTGTAGTGGAGGAGTGCGGCGAGGGGGAGACAGCTCTAGACGATTTAGAAAAGGCATTTCTTTAGAGGGGCTCAGCGAGTCCCTTTTTTATTTTGGAGAGCAGGTTTAATTAAAGTCATGATTAAAGGAGAGAGGCTAAATATATCCTTCATAAGTTTAAAGTAGTGCTGGATCTATAACTGCCATCCTTTGTTTTATTATTTTAACAAAATTTTAATCTCATCCTTTAATGTTTTTGACCTGCTGTAATCAAACCATATAAAGTGAACAACATAGCTAAAGTCCATTTTATATGGTAATATCTCTATTGAAGAAGATTATAAAATGAATAACTCTGAAAAAGGCAAAGGAGGGGAAACCCTGTGACGCAAAGCTAGAGGGTCTAAGTCCACCTTGGATAGGACAGCCAGCTGCCATAATTTTTTAGGGGGACAATATGCATAAAGAATTATATGTCAGACATTTTGGAAGGGACTATTCAATCGGAAGAGAGGAGTCTGAAGGGGAATTTTATAGGAATAGGGGATTTACCTTAATAGAGCTCATGATCGTCATAGGAGTAATAGGCCTACTGGCAAGCATAGTAATGCCAAGATTTACTGACTCCACAGATGCGGCCAAGGCAGCCCAGGTACACGGAAACCTTCACAATATCCAGGAAGCCATAGATATGTTTAATGTGGCTGAGGGAGAGTATCCCAAGTATGGAGAGGATATAGGAGCAGGAAGGGGAAGGAATACCTTCAGTGAAACCTTTGAGAAGTACTACTCCAAGGGAAGGATGCCTGAAACCCCTGCAGGGGGACAGGGAGTCAGTCCTGATAAGGCCACTAGGGAAAGGGTCTATAACTGGGGAGATGATGATCTCAGGGGAGGCTGGCTCTACAATGAGGCAGAGGGAAAGCTCTATGCCAGGCTTGAGGAGGATTCCTATGGGCAGGGGAATATATGGCTCTCAGAGGAGGAGCTAAATGGCGGTCCAACCTCCTTCTTCTATGAGGGACAGACTTTGGGGAAGAACGGAAGCTGGTTCTCAGAGGAAAACTTTGATGAATATACCTTAAAGACTGCCTTCGGGATAGATGATGTGGGAAGAATAGAGGTGTACCTGGGAGGAGAGGAGGGTTACCAGTTATGGATACATCCCAAGATGGCAAAGGTAATATTGAGGGATGAAAATGAAAAAGAGGTGGCTACAGGGAGCCTGAGTGATCTTGGAATAAAGATGAATACCTGGTCTGAGGCAGGAGATGGAGGAGTACCTGTAGAGGTGAAGGTCTCCAACACCACCGATGGGAAGAAGAGCCTTGGGTTAAAGGTAGATGGAAAGATGGTACAGTTTGGCGGTAATGACACAGTAACATACGACCCCGTCTCAGATGAGAGTGGGTCTGTGGGAATAGTAAATATAAGGGATAAGAGACCGGTAGATGTGGCGGATACTACAATAACCATAGATTAGCGGTTAGTGTAGGCATAATAGTTGTAATTTATAGGGAGCAGGAAGTAAAAAATGGAGTATGCATATCGATTGCATACTCCATTTTTAATTTGTCTAAATACTATATAAACAGCTTCCAGACAATATTCAGCCCCATAAGGGGGATAGCCAGGTTGATGATCCTCTTAAAGAGTTTCTCCTCTATTTTAGTAGAGGCATACAATCCTATCCCTGTCCCTATAACTACATGGGGAAGGTAGGTCCAGATTATCCTGAGATTTTCAGGGGTGTAAAATCCCTTGTAGATGTAGGTGAGGATAGCCACTACATTCAGGGTCAAGAAGTAGGATGACAGGGTGGCCTTAAACTGTGATCTGCTGAGGTCTATATTTGACAGGAAAACCAGTACAGGGGGGCCTGAGATACCGCCAATTCCATTTAAGACTCCAGAGACTGCTCCCACAGGGAGGTAGTATTTCTCGGGCTTCTTTAAATTAAACCTAACTCCGAGATTGTTTATGATTCCCACCACCACCAGGAGGATACCTATAATCAGCCTCAAGAGATAGTCATCTATGGTGTTGAGGTAGGATACCCCTACAAAGGTAAAGAGAATGGCCGAAATTAGCAGGGGAAGTATCCTTGTGAGCCTGGCATCTCTATAGTATTTTCTGAAAACCATGGTGTTTATTACAAGGCTGTAGGTCACAGTTATAATTATAATCAGCTTGGCATCTAAAAAAAGGGAGAGCAGGGGAATGGCTACCAAGGAAAATCCAAAGCTTGTAAATCCCTGAACAAAGGTTGAAAAAAAGAAGGCAGCTCCAATATATATAAACTCCATAATATCCTCCAAAATAGTTTATTTAAGAAAGATTATATCACGCCTGTGATCTTATTTATAGTCTGTTTTATCCTCTAATTTTTAAGGATTATTGGGCATTTCTCTGATGAGGCAGCTGAGGACAAGGGAGGAGGATTAATTTTTTAAGAAGGTATAATAACGATGGGGGAGTCTATCGCTTTTAGAAGGAGGGCTGTAGATGAAGAGAGTGTTAAGTGGTATTAAGGGAAGGGGAAACCACCCAGCCTATTCAGAAAAGGAGTATGCAAACAGGGACCTTGAAGGGTATAGAGGGAATAGAAATACACAGCCTCCCCTGGACAGGGCAGCAAGGGAGAATTTTATCTATGCACTCATGTCTTCAAATGCGTATGAAGATCCATATTACTTTGATCTGAGGAGGTATGGATGGAACAGGCTTAACAGGTATAAGGCAGATAATGGCTTCAGTGCTGATGTATATTTGAATGAAGGGGAGAAGGTTGTTGTAATAGCCTTCAGGGGGACTGAGTTTTTTACTATAAAGGACTGGACCCATGCCAACCTTAGTATTTTGGGAAGGAACCAGTACACCAGTGCAATGAAGCTCCTAAAAAAGATGAAGTGGAAGTACAGGGGATACATGTTTATTTCAACAGGCCACTCTCTGGGGGGAGGACTTGCACTACATACATCGGTTTGCTGGCAGGGAGTTGATGCTGTAACATTTAATACATCCCCTAGGATATTTAAACCCAAAAAACATGTAGGGACAAACAGGAAGACAGTAATCAGTGAAGATGGTGAGATACTGGAGGTAATAAGAAAGATCTTTAATTCCCTAGATAATATCGGAAAAATTCATTACTACGAGTATGATTTTCTCAAGGGGTGCGGGGTAAGGGAGCACTCGATGTACCTCTTGGCACGGGGGCTGTTAAAGGTTGCCGCTGTTTCCGGAGATAGTACTGCTCTTGGGATAATGGATGACATAGTGGGACTCAGTGAGGAAAATATGTAATTAAATATTCAAAGGAGTAAGGAAGGGGAGCCGCTATGGGCTCCCCTTTTAAGTTGAAACTCTTCTTATCTGTCCCTGAAAAGTTTCTTTATCCATAGGACCAGGGGACTGTCCTCCCTCAGATATAAAAACGCAAGGGACCCCATATGCTCATCTACCTTGGAAAGGATGAGCTGTGTTGCAATCCCCTCTATATTGGAGAGGATGGAGACAAGGGCTGTAAAGATAAAGAACCCCCTGCTGTACCTTCCAGTTAAGAGGGCGTGTACCAGAAAGAAGTAGGCAAGGAGGGTTGCTATCTTTGAAAGGTAGAGGTGGAGGTTGGCAAAACGGTGAAACTTCACCGCCCCCACTAGGAGAAAGATCCCGTAAAATCCCAGAGCTATGAACATAAGGTGGGGATTCTCCGTGAAGACCTCAGGGAGTCTGAGAGCTGTCCATAGGATCGCCGATATTAGGAGGAGGTTGTCTGCCCATGAATCCATCCTGCTGCCTATCTCGGTCACCTGATTCAATCTCCTGGCCAGGTATCCGTCCAGCACGTCTGTTACCCCGCAGATGATGAGAAGTATTCCCACGTAGTAGAGGGGATGGCTCCCAAGGATGAAAAACCACATAAGGGGGATGAGGGAGAGCCTCACAAGGGTGATTTGATTGGAAATTTTTTTTAAATCTTCAAGCATAGAATCCTCCTCTCAGGGCACTGCCATATCTACCATCTGAAATCCTATCAATATCTTAATCCAATTAAACCTAAAGTAAAATATGAGTAGAAGCTCTCTAAAAGGAACTGCCTCCAGTGGGAAGCTTCATATTCAATTTACAAAAAAGTAGGGGGCCTTCCTCTAATTTAAAGGTTTCTTCCAGGGGGATTAAAGGAGAATCTGTAAAGATATGGAGTTTTCCACAGAGCGTTTTAGGAGCCTGAGGGAAGAAGAAGAGAGAGAGATTAAAACTTTCATATGGATGTCACAGTCTTGTCATTCTGGAAAGTTATCCTTTAAATAAGAAGTGAGAGGACAGACAGGGTGTAAAAAAACTATGAAATTCAGTATATCAATAAAGAATAAGGAGTGTGATCAGGTATGAAAAAAATGCTGATTGGAATTATGACCTTAGTAGCAGGAGTATCTTTATTTGCAGCGAGTCAAAACTTTGTGGACAGGAATGGAGACGGAATATGTGACACCTATGTAAGCAGGGGAAATAAAACAGCTTATGAGGCTGGAGCCGAGGGAGCAGGGCAGTACAGGAATACCCAAAATGGTTCAGGGACAGAGGGGCGGACACCACAGGTTCACAGAGGAAGCCCCCGGACAGGGAAGGAACAGAAAGCAGTCTTAGATTTGGATAGTATTGAATAAAATTGAGAATAAGGAGATGAGACCATGAAGAAAGTATTGTTGTTGGGAGTTTTAGTTGTCAGCGGATTATCCTTTGGAAGAGACTATGAGTACAGAGAGAAAGCTGAGCTTCAGCCGGTTGAAAGGGTAAGTGATGAGGAAAATTCCATGATCTCAAGGGAGAGAGAAGCTGGTGAAGCCAATATAGAGGCCTACCGGGAGTTTCACAGGGAGCTTATCAATATGGACAGGGGAACAGAAGGAAATTAACCGGTACAGGACAGGCAAAGTTGATAAAAAAAGATCTGGAGCAATCCAGATCTTTTTAATGTGTAGTTTTAAATACACTTTTAAATGATTTTTAAATGTTTTTGGTAAGTTGCAACTTAGGGGATATCCCCTCCCTGAGAGATCTTCTTCTGTTTAGTGTGAACTCTTTTTGACTGAAGAAATCTGTGATCTCCAGAACTTTATCCTCCACAAAATCGATAATGTCCTTCTGCAGCTCCACCCTGTTCAGCCTGTTTATATTGACTATTCCTCCGGGATTTAGGATATTTACTTCGATGAGTTTTCCGGCTATAACATCCAAGCCTGCAAAGTAGATGCCGTCCTGAACAAGCTTTCTTCCAATCTTTCTGCAGATCCTTATCTCCTCCTTGGTGAGTACGTGTTTTGCTGCACTCCCCCCGGCACTGATATTAGACCTATTATCCTCAGGGGAGGGAACCCTGTTATATGCCCCTATGGGTTCACCATTCAGCATGAGCACCCTCACATCCCCAAGTTCAGCCTGAGGAATATACTCCTGAATGATTACATAGTTCCTCCCGTTGCTTCCGTTGATATAGAAGTCCAAAAGGGAGCTGAGGTTTTTACGGGCACTCTTCTCTATGACGATAACCCCGCTGCCCCCAAAGCCGTCCAGGGGCTTTAGGATCATCCTGTCCGTTGTGAAGTTCTGGATAACCTTTTTTAGATAGTTTGCATTCTTGGAAACAAAGGTCCTGGGGATAAATTCATTGTGGGGGTCGTGAAAGGAGCTTGTATAAAGCTTGTTGTTGGCCTTTCTGATACCGTCGATGTCATTTATAATAAATACCTCATCCTTTATGGAGTCCAAAAAATTTAACATAGTGGAATCCACTGGGGGAGCTTTTCTGATAAAGATGGCATCAAAGACGTTGATAGGAAGCATCTTCTCCTCAAACTCCATCCTCTTATGAAAACTCTTAAAGCTCTTGAAGGAGTAACTCTCCTTCTTTAATAATTTTACAAAACCATAGATTACATTGTTACGAACAGTGAGATCCTGGGAGTAGAGGATTCCTACCCTGTGTCCCCTCAGACAGCACTCGTGGATCATTCTAAGGGTAGAATTTTTAGCTGGATTCATCCCCTCCCACTGATTGATAATAAAAGCTATATTCACTTAAAACCTCCGAAATAATTAGAAAAATAAAATCTATAAAAGTTATCTTAAATATAACGGTATATACCGCCATAAGGTCCGTTTAATGATCCTCAAAGGATATTAGCAAGAAATTATATTGAATTTAAGGGGGGAAGTCAATGTTTTTATAGGTTTTGAACATATAAAAAAAATATTGGATCCATATAAAAAAAGTAGATATTTTTTTATGGAAAAAAGGAATAAAATTTATAGTTTTGCCTTAATTTCGAGGGCAAGCATATGAAGCTGAAGTTTAAAAGCGGCGGATAGACACAGAAAAAGTTATCTTAAATTTTAACCTATGAGATATCACTTCTATGTCACACAGATGACACAGAGAAGGGGGATCATATCCCCATAGCAACAGGAAGTGCATAACTTTTTCATAAGAAAAACTCTCCCCAAAAAGGTGAAGATCTCCGTCTTCACCTTTTTTATTATTAAAATGTATTTTGTAAAAGTTAGTAGGGAAAGTTATAAGAAGGTTTATTTCACTCTCTAAGGAGAGCGAGGTACTTTCTTACCATGATGCAAGAAAGTACCCAAAGAAGATCTGGTCCTGCGTAATGTTTCGCGGGCAGGTAGTTAATATAAGGCCTTTAGTAGTTACAATCATAACTCTGTAGGGGAAGAATAGGGTAAAAACGTTATGAAAAACTTAATCTGTTTGACGGCCTAGAGTACTGAGAAGGTACAAAGCTATATCAGCTACTTCGGACGTTTTTTAACTTAAGATTTATAAATCTGGAGATACTTCTTGCGGTAGTCTCAAGACAAGAAATGAACTCTCGCTTCTCATAAGATTCTAAGGGGAATAGAAGGGTGACATAAGATTTGGAGGTTATCCTTATCATAGGATGGGAAAAGGAAGAAAGAAATTAAAAAAAATTTAAAAAATTAAAGGAGCTAAAAACTATTATTCACAATGTTTTAAAAAGGAATTTTTTTTGAAAATATTTTTTAGAAGCCATAAGTGTCAGGTGACGTACCCTCTTAGGGTGAAAATCCATATAATGACCACATAAAATAACATATCAGAAAGAAAGATTAATGAAAAGTACCAAATAAGAAGTACAGTGGTTGATTATCGTATTTTGGAAGCAAAGGGGATGAGAGAAATGAAAAAGATGCTATTAATAGGAATGTTAGTAATAGGCGGGCTGTCATACGGAAGAGACTATGAGAACAGAGAGAGGCATGAGCTTCAGGTAGTGGAAAGAGTGATGTGTGAGGACCAGTCGATGCTATCAAGAGAGAGGGAGATCTCCAAGAACAATTTGGAAGTTTATTCGGATTTCCACATGGAGCTGGATAACATGGACAGAGGTCACGAGAGCAGATAAGTTAGGAAAACAGATATCGATTATAGAGAGTAGAGGAGCTGATTATAGATGAAGAGGATGTTATTGTTAGGAATGCTGGTAATAGGCGGATTATCATATGGAAGAGACTATGAGAACAGAGAGAGACATGAGCTTCAGGTAGTGGAAAGAGTGATGTGTGAGGATCAGTCGATGCTATCCAGGGAAAGGGAGATCTCCAAGAACAATTTAGAAGTTTACTCGGATTTTCACAGGGATCTGGGCAATATGGATAGGGGCCACGAGAATAGATAGTTAGGAAAATAGATATCGTATTTATAGAGAATAGAGGAGCTGATTATAGATGAAGAAGATGTTATTGTTAGGAATGTTAGTAATAGGTGGACTGTCATATGGAAGAGATTTTGAAAGAAGAGAGAGTCAGGAGCTTCAGGTGGTTCAAAGTGTAAGGTATGAGGACCAGGAGATGCTTTCCAGGGAAAGGGAGCTAGGTGAGAAGAACCAGGAGATCTACTCTGATTTCCAGAGGGAACTGGACAATATGGACAGAGGCCACGAGAACAGATAGTAAATAGATTTAGAGGAACCGTCGGTAGTGACGGTTCTTTATTTTTTTAATCTTTTTCTTTAAATTATCAGTGCCCTCTGAAGCTGATAAAGCGTTTACAGGAAAAATCAACTAGTCCGTTATACAGATTAAGTTACGCATAGCCTATAAAGGATGTAGATGAAAAGCATTTGAGAGGGCTAGACTTTCTTTAGTTCGTGTCTTGTGTCATAACAAGAAATGAACAGAAAAAGTTATCTTAAATTTAAACCTCCAACATATCATTCTTATGACACATAAAGAACATAAAGATAGGGTATTATATCCCCATAGCAACAGGAAATGCATAACTTTTTCATAAAAAAACTCTCCCAAAAAAGGTGAAGATCCCCGTCTTCACCTTTTTTACTTGGAGAAATTTATAATAAGGATCAGAAAAGTAATCTCCTTCAAAACCAACTCCTCTTCTAATCGGAGCTTCCTATTACAGCTGCTGCGATCAATCCTACTCCAAGTCCAGCTATAAGGCTCCCTACAAAATATAGTGCAGACCGTTCCAGAAAGAAAAAACCTACACCCAGCCCCATTAAAAGCCCTCCCCCTATAGCCCAGCTACTTTTATCCGATTTCCTTTCACTGCTATCCATAGCATACTCCCTTCTGAAAATTCTATAGTCTTCCTATAAATATCTTACAGGGAAGGGAGGAAGAACTCCTTCCCTTTAAAGTAGAATTTAGTATATTATTTGGAAGATTTTAGGCCTGCACCACAGAGGGCTTTAATTAAAAGACAAGGATATATGGCAAAATACATTAAATATCGGAGGTGAGTTGTAATAAGAACTTATATTATAAAATAATCGATTACTTTGGACAGAAAAAACTATTTGTATGAATTTTTGCTGGGTTTAAAGTGGCCGACTGCAGGCAGTCGTCGGGCTCCACAGGATATGCTGCGTCGTTTCGTCAGACAGTATAGGTCCTATCCAAAGCCCATAAAAGAAACGGAAATTCTGTGTTAGCTACAAAAGACAATTGCCGAAGGTCTTGATTTTTTAGATACTTTTTGTATCGAGACAAAAGGTATAAAAAGTTATCTTAAATTTAAACCCTCAATATATCATCCCAGTGTCACACTAATGACACAAAGAAATAGTATTATATCCCCATAGCAAAAGTAAGTGCATAACTTTTTCATAAAAAACTCTCCCAAAAAAGGTGAAGATCCCCGTCTTCACCTTTTTTATTGCTAAAAAACTTTAAGAAGATTTGGCAACCTGTACAGGCATGCCACAGTACCAAAGGTATAAAAACTATGAACTGTCAAAGGAATAACAGTGAACGATTAGAATAGTTAACTAGAGTCATCCTGGCTATCATAAAAATTTTCAGGGATTTTTTAACTTAATTTTATTAACCACAGGACTTTCTTGCAGTGCCATACTGTAACTTTAAAAAGAACTGAATTAAAGATATAAGGAGGGAGAGCATTGAAACCCAAGATCTTCATACCATACCTGGTTATTATAAATATAAGCCTTGTATTTTTATTGCTAGACATGAGATATCCATTGGTTGAGGAAAATACAGCCTGGGATATAATAAGTGAGATACTCATATGCATCCAGCCCCTCATATGGATCTTCTGCAGAAGGATAGGTTTCAGGGAAAATTCTGTGGGAAACCTTTACACAGTGGGAGCCATAATGTTTTACACTGGAGCCTTTCAGAATGTTATGGATGAGGTATATGAGATGGAGGGGGTTATCTCCCAGATAGACAAGGTCCTCATGCCTCTGGGCCTTCTGGTTATCTCAGCTGCCATCGTCTTGGCCTTTGTCTACGAGAGGAGGGTGAACTCCTATATTGTGGAAAAAAGCATAAGGGATCCCCTTACAGGCCTTTATAACCGTCACTATCTTGAGGATAAGCTGAACTCCATCTTAAATGAAGCTGAAGAGATAAGGTGTGAAACGACAGTAGCCTTTGTAGATATAGACAACTTTAAGAGGATCAACGATACCGAGGGACACAGGAAGGGGGATGAGCTCCTGAGCTACATAGGGGAACTAATAAAGTCCTCTATAAGAAGGACGGACTATGCCTTTCGCTACGGTGGGGATGAATTCTTGATAGTCTTCCAGAACACAACTGAGGAGGTGGCTCTGGAGATAATGGAAAGGATCAAGGAAAACCTCAAGAAAAATGTCCTGGTCCACAGCTATAAGCTGAGCATGAGCTCGGGGATAGCCTCCTACCAGAAAGCTGAAAACTACAGGGAGCTAATCCACAGGGCCGACCAGGCCATGTACCACTCCAAGATAACGGGTAAGGACAGGGTCACTGTGGCTTCTATGTTTTAATTTTTATAGGGACCCATCAAAAAGAAAGACAAGAAAAAAGGAGCTCTGAGCTCCTTTTTGATTTGCTGTAGTTACTTGATTATCCCCCTTTCCCTGTACCTTTCAAGCTCAGGGAGGACATAGCTTTTAAAGAGCTCAGGTACACAGGTCCTCAGGATATCTACCCTCTCCAGTACCCTTTCCATGGGTGCCTCAAACTTCTGCCAGGTATGCCCGTGGGAGGTGAGGTTCTGCATAAACCCCTGATACCTGTCACACACATTGGCATACTTTGCATCATCTGTCTGGCAATCCTCAAACTCCAGCCACAGCTCCAGAAATTCCATCTCCTGATCCTCAGGAAGGATGGAGAACAGCCTTCTTGCCGCTTCAGTTTCCTCCTCCCTCTTATTTGGCCTCTCTGCACCGAAAGCAGGGGTATCCCCGGCATATATCTCTATCAGGTCGTGGAGAAGTATCATCTTCAATGACCTCTCAAGGTTGACCTCACCTGTAAAGTACTCCTTCAGGGTGAGAGCTACCATAGCCATGTGCCAGCTGTGTTCTGCGTCATTTTCCCTTCTCTTATTCAGTATCAAAGACTCCCTAAAGACATCCTTTACCTTGTCGATCTCATGCAGGAAATCCATTTGCTGTTTTATCCTCTTCATCCCATCTCCTCCTAAATTTTTCTCTTCCTATATTTTAAACTATACTCCGGTGTAAGTTAAAGTTTTAATTCCTTAAAAAATCTTGCATGAGGGAAGGATAGGAGCTATCACCTTAGTAGTGAAGGTAGAAAAGGAATGAAAAGGAGGAGCTATGAGGGTATGTATCCTGTTTGGAAGCCTGAGAGGTAGCAGCAACACTGCACTGCTCCTGGAGCCCTTTATGGAGGAGCTGAGGGAATTTGGGGCAGATGTAGAGCACATAACACTCAGGGACAAGCACATAGAGCCCTGCACAGCATGCTGGACCTGTCAGGATATCTTTGAGGGGCCTGGCTGTCCCAAGGAGGATGATATGGAGGAGATCTATGAGGCTGTGCTCAGGGCCGACTTCATCATCTTTGCCACACCCATCTATTCATGGTACTGCACGCCCCCTATGAAGGCAGTCATGGAAAGGCTGGTATACACTATGAACAAGTACTACGGTGAGACCGAGGGGCCCTGCCTCTGGGAGGGAAAGAGGTGCGGACTGGTTACCGCATGCGGCTATGAGATAGAGGAGGGGGCGGGAGTCTTTGAGGAGGGTTTAAGAAGATACTCAAAGCACTCAAACCTTGAGTATATAGGAAAGGTAGCTGTGAGGGACATAGACGGAAGGAGCTACTTCAGGAGCAGATCGGCAGTGGAGGGGGCAAGGCAGTTTGCCAGAAGGGTGTTTAGATCCATGGGCTAGAAATGGAAGTAAGTTTAGATTAAAAAAGATATAGAGAGCCGGATCCTCCGGCTTTTTATATTACTAGATTTCTGATACTGAGTACTCCTTATATAAGGGATCAGCTTTACTGAAAAAAAATTAAAAAAAATTATAAGGTTACATATGTAATTATAAATCTTGGAACTATTAAAAGTCACTTAAAAAACCGACTATAAAAGAATATAGAAAACAATAATGGATTTATTATAAACCAAAGGCTTCTGGACGGGAGAAAGTCAATTGAACTCGGGTAATATTTAATGTATATTGAAATAATGATAATTATCTAGAATGAATTTATTGCAATAAAAAACCTTGAAGGAAAGGTGGTTGAAAGGAGAACGTTTAAAAAGAATATTCTGAAAAAGGCAAAGCAGTGGAAACACTGTGACGCAAAGCTAGAGGGTCTAA
>CAYSGC010000067.1:0-13155 GCA_964430145.1 uncultured Fusobacteriaceae bacterium
TCTTCAGAGTAAAACCCCTCTAAAAAAAGCACTCCACAGTGCTTTTTTTAGTTATCCCATAAAATTTTACTACTTCTCGACTCCTTAAATCCACAGGGGAAGTTCTCGTCCTATTGACAAGGAAGAGTTTATAGTGAAGTCTTAGATAGTAACCTTTAACAACTTTAGATCAGGAGGTAAGATGAATACACTGGAAGTAATTTCAAAAAGAAGAAGCATTCGTAAGTTTAAGGATCTTCCCCTTTCGGAGGAAACGCTGAATATAATACTGAAAGCAGCAACTCAGGCTCCCTCTGGCAAAAACCGGCAGCCCTGGAAGTTCATCCTTGTAAGGGAAGATAAGCGAAGTGAGATGGTGGCTGCCATGCGTCGTGGAATCACTAAGCTTAAGGAATCAGGCATGGATGTGGGAAGCAGTGAGAGATCTGCAGATATAATGGAGGTGGCTCCTGTTACAGTATTTATCTTCAACCCTTACGGCAAGCACCCATGGCTGCCCCACTCTGTGAGGGAGAGCTTTGAAAACCTTGTGGATATACAGTCTGCAGGTGCTGCTATACAAAATATGCTTTTAGCTGCCCAGGAGCTGGGAGTTGGCTCCCTCTGGATATGCAATATCTTCTATGCCTATGAGGAGCTGTGCACCTGGCTGGGGGAGGAGGGAGAGATGGTGGCTGCTGTATCCCTGGGATATCCCGACGAAGCCCCTGATGCCAGACCCCGTAAGCCCCTGGAGGAGGTCTCCAGACAACTCTAAGCCCTAATAAAGAGCTTCTTTACTTCATTAACAGTATTACACTAATTCGGACAAATAAGAATAAACTTCCCTTCTTTATGTTGATCCAACTTTAAAACTCAGATATTAACTAGGCTGTACTACAGAATAAATTCCGCACCACTAAACTATCAAATATCGCATCTTGAGGGAGGACTGTAGCTTACAAAGGCCGTAGATCAATATTTCTTCTCATAAGACTTTATAAAGAGGGCACACTTTCTATGATTCGTTTCTTCTAGGTAACAAAAGAAATGAACACAATATAAAGATTTTCTAGAACAAGTTTAAGTCATTTAAACTTTTATAGCTATTCTTTTCAATTTCTAAGCTCGAAATCTTTCTCCTCTTTACTAAAAAATAAAAAGGTATGCTAAAAAGCATACCTTTTTATTTAATATCTGTATTCATTTCTCATAGTAAGAACACCCTCACTGGTAAAGGTATCCCTCTTCACAACTCTTCCGCTCTTATCATAGGCCAGTTCATCATACGCCTTTAGCACCTGGTTTTCATACTCCTCCATCTTTACAAGGAGATCCCCCTCGTAGATATACTTCTCCACAGTGGTTCCATAGGACTTCTCTGCCACCCTGTCTCCCTGGTAGGTATACTTTTCCTGTCTCTTCAACTTTCCACTGCCATCTCTATAGACTACCTTGGTTATCCTTCCCCTGTTGTAGCTGTACTCCTCCACCTCCACAAGCTTACCGTTTCCATCGTAGGTAGAGACCTTATCTATATAGAAGCTGTCCTTATAGGAGTACTTTTTAACAGTATACACCTTGTCCTTGGCATCCCTGTACACCTCTTCAGTGAGCCTCAGGAGTTTATCGTAGGTATAGGTTACCGAGTTGTTGTAGATGCCGTACATCCACACCTCACTCCTTGTAAGGAGAGCCAGGGTGTTATAGTAGTTCTCATTCTCCTGGAAGGCCATTCCCCTCCCCAGACTCTTGATCTCCCTCTTTGGGTGATACCTCTTCTCTATAAGCCTTTCATCCTCATCAAAGTAAAACTCATTTCTTGTAAGAACATCTATATTTTTTACCAGCTTCTTCTGCGGGGAGTAAAAATAAATATACCTTCCATCTATCTTGTAGCTATTATCCAGCTTTAATTTCTTATCCATTTCCGCTTTCTGGGTTTCTAGCCTCTTCTTCGTCTCATCCCTCTCATCTCTTTCAGGGGTAAGGTTTATACATCCAGTCATTACCAGCAAAAATACGCTAATTATCCATCTCATAATCTGTCCTCCTAGTTCTCTTGCCTATATTCTATAAGAAAAAGAGAGATTTTACAAATAAAATGCTAAAACCTTAAAAAAACATCAAACTTCCATCACACAGGAGGAGTATTCTATCCCCATATACAAGTGAAGGAGGCAAAGTTATGAATAAAAAGAGAATACTATTTATCGGAGCTTTAATGTTGGGTAGCGTAGCCTTTGCAGGGGGGGATCTCAACCTTAGCAGCGATATCCCTGTATGCACCCCAAAGATTGTTGAAAGATATGACTCCGATCCTCAAAACGAGGTAAGGGATATCATCCAGAGGATAAGTGAGAATGAAAACCTTATCCAGGAGGAGTACAGCAGGGAAGAGAGAGACTGGGATGAGATACAGAGACTGACTATGGAAGGCGGAAAGCTTAAGGGCGAGCTGGAGTACATTATATTATCTAGAAATTAATTAGGGAGGTTTACGATGAAGAAAGCATTATTTATACTACTGGTAATAGCTTCGCTAACTGCATGTGGTGGGAAGAAGGAGGAGGTTAGGAAAACTCCTTCCCATGATGGAACCAGGGTAGAGGTTGAAGAAGTGGCTGAAAATAATTCCGCTGCAGAGTTTATTCAGATAGAGAGAGAGATGGATGAAACCCTTCATTCTGCCTATGAGAAGAATATAGAGGGAATCTGTGTCATAGACGAGGTCAGGGAAATAAAAGATCCTGAGCTGGAGCAGCTCTATGGGGACCTGGCTCTCCTTCAGGAAAGGGCAGATGAGTGGGCCAAGCTCCCAGGAAGCCTGGATGAGCTGGAAGAGATAACCAACGAGATTGGAAGGTTAAAGGGAAGAATTGCATATCGTAGTTTAAGGATCTACTCATCTTTAAGCTAGCAAAAAAGGGAGCTCTAAAGAGGCTCCCTTTAAGTGTTTTTAAGAGTTGCAGGGCAGAGCCTGAAGGTCTTCCCCTTGTTTCCCCTCTTGTCCTCATACATCTTTTTATCCGCCACAGTTAAAAGGTGATTAAAGGTAAAGGTGGAGGTCTCCTCTGGCTTAATATATGCCGCTCCCAGGGAGAACATAAGCTCCCTGGATCTTTTACCCTTGAGTCTTTTAGTGAGAAGGGAGAGTTCCTCCCGGTTCTTTAGAAGGGTTACCACAAGGAACTCATCTCCTCCCATCCTCACCAGATAGTCCTCACCCCTTCTAAAGGAGGTGTTCAAGAAGCGGGTAAAGGAGAGTATGTACCTGTCTCCCGCTTCATGACCCAGACGGTCATTTACAACCTTCAGGTTATCCAGATCGGTATATATAAATCCCCAGTAGCTTCTCCCCGATCTTCTGACCCTTTCCTCAATTACCTTGAGGTACCTTCTGGTATAGAATCCTGTAAGCTCGTCCCTTGCTGAGAGGATCTCCTTCTCCTTTACCCTCTTCATAAGAAGAAGGGTACCGGCACCACTGAGTGCAACAACACCTAGGACCACTCCAAAGGTACGAAGAGTTCTTCTAATCCCCTTTAAAAGAAAGCCCTTGAAGGAACGTCCTACTCCCAGGATATACTCATTGCCAAAGTAATCCCTGTTGTAGGTCAGGTTCACAATGTATTTTTCCCCATCCACAAGGATATAACCCTCATTCCGTGAACCTATCTTTCTTGAGGCTACAAGGTCCATACCCATATCCAGAAGTCTCTTGTTCTCCACCTCCCTGGAGTAGAGACTGGTATAGGGATTCAGCTTTTCATAGTCTGATTTTGGAAGCCTCATGGATTTTACAAGCTTTTTATCCCTTACCTCCAGAATCCAGAAGAGATCGACCTTCTTTATGGTACAGTACTTTCTTACCTCTGCCAGCAGGCTTCTGTACTCCACCTTGGAGATCCCTTCCGGCAAGTGGAATCTGTAGTGATAGTCCTTGGGAAGAATGCTCTCCATCTGAAGGTTGGACCTTTCAAGGGTTTCATCGAGGTAGCTTTTCTCAAGGGTAAGGAGGGCTCCCATAAGGATGAGTGAAAATATAAAAAAGGAGATGTTCATATATAAAAGTTCCTTTTTTGAAAATTTCATCTATTAAATACCTCCTGGATTTTTTTCTATTATACTTGAAAGATCTGGGATTTTCTATCTATTGTAATTTTTTATAGTTTTTACTCTAATTTCAAAAGGTTTTAAAAATAAACAAAAATAAAATTTTAAAATTATTTACATATTCTGTAAAGAAGTTTTGCAAGAGGTTTCATTCTATTATATAATTATTAGGAAAATAGGAGGCCATATGAAAGAAATATTATTAGTTGAAGATGAAGATAAAATGAGAAAAATAATAAAAAACTACCTTGTAAAGGAGGGTTACAAGGTCACTGAAGCTGCTGACGGTGAGGAGGGGCTTACAGCCTTTGAAACCGGGGACTTTGATCTGGCAGTTTTAGACGTGATGATGCCAAAGATCGATGGCTGGACCCTGTGCAGGATGATAAGGAAGGACTCGGACCTGCCCATCATCATGCTTACTGCAAGGAGTACGGAGGACGATGAGCTCTTTGGTTTCGATCTGGGAGCCGACGAGTATGTCACAAAGCCCTTTAGTCTGAAGATCCTTCTGGCAAGGATCAAATCCCTCCTAAAGAGGAAATCCGGAGGAGACGGAGGTGGCCTCATCATAGGGGATATCCACATCGATGAGAAGAGTCACAGGATAACCTATAAAGGGGAGATACTGGACCTCACTCCAAAGGAGTATGAGATGCTCCTCTTTATGGTTAAGAACAAGGACACTGCCATTACAAGGGAGAGGTTCCTCAATCAGATATGGGGTTACGACTACTACGGGGACCTGAGAACTGTGGACACCCATGTGAAGCAGCTGAGAAAGAAGTTGGATAACAGATATATAAAGACTGTTAGGGGTATCGGGTATAGATTTGAGGGTGAGTAGATGAAGACAAAGCTGAGTACAGATATATTTAAGTATATGATTGTGGTGGCTCTGGCTCCCATTATCATTATATACCTCCTAAACGTGACCCTTCTTGACAGCTACTCCATCAAGATGAAGTGGAGGGAGCTTGACAGGATCTCCTACTCCCTTACTCAGGGATCGGGACAGGGGGATATCCCCAGAATAAAGAGGGAGAAGAACGTGGAGATCTACTTCTTTGATAAGGACAACAAGTACAGCTACAAGCTGGACGAGGATATCAGGGGAGCCCTGGACAATACCTACTGGGACGGTATAAAGCTGGGAGAGAGCCGGCAGATCACCTATCAGAAGGGACAGGGGATAAGCCTTCTTATGAATATAACCAGGATCACAGGAAACCTTTACCTCATTATCACCACTCCTGTATCCTCGGTAGAGGATGCTGTAAAGGTAAGTATGAGCTTCTACCTCTACAGCTTTATAATCATGGCCCTTCTCTCCCTGGTTATATCCTATATCTTCTCCAGAAGGGTAAGTATACCTATAATCGAGCTGGATAAGAAGGCCAAGAGCCTCTCCAACCTGGACTTCAGCGAGAAGATCGAGCTCCATACGGGAAATGAGATCGAGAGTTTGGGAGAGAGCATCAACCTCATGTCCAGTAAGCTGGAGGAGGCCATTGAAAACCTTAAGACAGCCAACAGGGAACTCCACGCCGACCTCATAGAGGAGAAGAAGCTGGAGGAGATGAGAAAGAGCTTTATCTCCAGCGTCAACCATGAGCTGAAGACTCCTCTGACCATTATGAAGGTATATGCTGAGGGAATAACAGAGGGGGTCGCGGAACCAGAGGAGATAGAGGATTACTGTGCCACTATAGTGGAGGAAGTGGAGAATATGGAGAGGATAATCAAGGAACTCCTCTACTTCTCAGAGATAGATGCAGGGTATAAGAAACCCCAGATAGAAGCCTTTGACCTCACTGAGCTGGGTAAAAAGGTTCTCTCCAAGTTCAGGATGGACTTTGTGGAGAAAAAAATCAATGTTAACTTCCGAATAGACAACCTGAAAGTTTTGGGAGATGTAAAGCTCATAGAGAGGGTGCTGGAAAACTTTATCAGCAACGCTGTAAACTTTGTCCCTGTAGAGGGGAAAATCGATCTTGAGGGAATCCATGAGGGAGACAGAGTAAGGGTGGTAGTAAGAAACAACGGCGAAAGAATTCCCCAGGAGAAGCTGGAAGCCATATGGAAGCCCTTCTTCAAGATAGAGGAATCCCGTAACAGAAAGTATGGAGGTACTGGACTTGGCCTCTCTATAGTTGCCAAGATACTGGAAAAACATGATTCAGATTATGGTGTAAAAAACTTAGACCAAGGGGTAGAGTTCTACTTTACCCTGAAAAAATAGAACCGGGACAGAATACCTGTTCCTAAGAGGGGGCATACTATGAAAAAGACAATACTTCTAATATTTACCTTGCTGCAGATTAACATCTGGGCTATCCAGGTGGCTGCCCCAAAAGCCCCTCCCAGCATTCCGCTACTGGGAATGGATATAGATCTCACCCTCTATCAGGATGTTTCCACAGAGGGAGTCCCTGCCATAGTAAGGGGAAGGGGAGATATCTACATCCTTCCAGTTAATGTAGGAGCCAAGCTCTACAAGAAGGGAGCTGATATAAGGTTTCTGGGAACTACCAGTGTGGGACTTCTTTCCCTCCTTTCCTCTGAGGCAGATGCTCTTGGAGAGCTAGAGGGTAAAAAACTCTATATAGGGGGACAGGGGTCATCTCCCGATGTGATCACAAGAACTATCCTGGAGGAGAGAGGTATAGAGGCGGATATCCTCTACAGATCCTCCCCAGAGATAGCCAAGCTTCTTATCACCGGAAGGATAAAAAACGCTGTCCTTCCTGAACCCCTGGCAACTATGGTTCTTGCCAAAAACCCAAATATCCAGAGGGTGGAGGAGCTAAAGGATCTGTGGCCGGGAGAGAGCATCCCCCAGGTGGGAATATTTGTCCTGGGTAGCTCCTTGGATGCCAAGGAAGAAGAGATCGAGAAATTTATAGAGGGCTATATAAAATCTCTGGAATCCATCTCTACAGAGGATATAGAGAGAGCCATCGATGAATTCAACCTCAATATGAGTGTAGAGGAGTTTAAAAGCTCTCTTGAGTATATGAACCTGACCTTTGAAAGGGACAGGGAGAGCGTGGTCAACTACCTGGAAAAGCTGAATATAGAGGTGGGGGATGACTTCTATGCCTGGTAGAATCTCATATATTATTCTTTTGGGAGTATGGGCCCTCCTCTCGGCCAGAGTGGGTAGCCTCATCCTTCCCTCTCCCTTGGAGGTAGCTGGAGTATTTAAGAGGGAGATTTTTACCCTGGGAGGACTCGGCGAGACCTGGGAGACCCTGGGAAGGTTTATATACTCCTACACCCTTTCAGTGACCTCTGGAATTCTTATGGGGGTAGCAGCCTTTAGGTATAGAGGAGTAAGGAATGGAATCTGGCCTGTGATCACCTCTCTCCAGGCCACCCCTGTAATATCCTGGATCCTTCTGGCCCTTCTCTGGTTCTCCTCGGGATTCATTCCCTTCTTTGTACTGTGGGTATTCATCTTTCCCATTATCACCATAAATATGTATGAGGGGCTCGCATCAACCGATGAAAAGTTAATTGAGATGGCCAGGGTTTATAAGTTCAGCAGAAGGGATACCTTTTCCAAGATATACTTTCCCTCTGCCCTCCCCTACCTGAGAGCAGGTATGAAGATCTCAGCAAACTCAGCCCTCAAGGTGCTGGTAACCGCTGAGATTGTGGGAAGACTTCCAGGAGGAATGGGTAGCAGCATGAACAATGCATGGATGAATATAGACACAGCCTCACTTCTTGCATGGACAATCTATCTGGTTCTTCTCACAAATATAGTGGAGGGTAGTATCTCCACAGCTATGTCTAAAACCTTCAGGAGGTACCTATGATTCAGGTAAGAGGCCTCTCTAAATCCTTTGAGAGGGAGATAATCTCAGACTTCGATATTGATTTTGCAGCCGGGAAAACCTCTGTAATCCTTGGCCCCTCCGGGTGCGGGAAAACAACTCTCTTCAACATCCTCTCAGGTCTCGACAGAGACTATGAGGGGGAGATCTCCATCGACAGCAGGGTGAGCTATATCTTTCAGGAGGACAGGCTCATCCCGTGGCTAACAGCAAGGGAGAACCTGGAGCTGGTTCAGGATCGAGATAGCAGGGACAGGAATACCCTGGAGAACATCCTGAAAAAGTTTCACCTGAGCCATCGGAGGGATTCCATGGCCAGGGATCTCAGCGGAGGAGAGAAGCAGAGGCTTTCCATAGCCAGAGCTTTCCTTCACGGAAGCAGCACCCTTCTCATGGATGAGGCTCTGAGGTCTATGGACCTTTCCCTTAAGCTGAAGATTATAGAGGAGATCAACAGCGCCCTGAAGGAGTATAAAAAAACCATGGTAGTTATAAGTCACGATATCAGGGAAGCCCTTCTTCTAGCCGATACCATCTACGTACTGGATAGGGATCCCATGAAGATTGCAGACACAATTGACATCCACATTCCCAAGGAGGAGAGAAACCTCTATGATGAGGAGATCCTCAACCTGGAGAAAAAGCTGTATACACTACTCTTAAAGTAAGGAGGTACTATGGATACTACTATAATCAGATGCCGGAGGTGCGGTAAGAAAAACAGGATTGCCCTTAAGAATATAGATTCAAAGTTAAACTGCGGACACTGCAGGGAAAGACTCACTATCCTGGACTCTCCACTTAATATTGGGGAGCTTCAATTTGAGAAGGAGGTTCTCCAGGAGACCGGCCTTGTGGGAGTCATCTTTTCAGCAGATACCTGACCCCACTGTGTAACCCTCGGTGAGGAGTTGATAGAGCTGGCTAAATCCTTCAAGGGAAGGATTAAGTTTGTAAAGATAGATGCAAGGGAAAGTGCAGTCCTTGCAAGAAAACACAAGGTAATGGGGGTTCCCGCCATCTTTCTCTATAGAGATGGAGTTAAGATAGATGAAATAAGAGGGAAGCTTCCCAAGGAAGAATTTAAGGGGTGGCTCACAAACCACCTATAGATGGAGGTAGGATGAAGTATAAGGTACTGTTATTTGATGCTGACGATACACTCTTTGACTTTAAGAGAACAGAGGAGTTTGCTCTAGAGGATGCCCTGAGAAGAATAGGGATCGATTACAGAAGAGATTACCACCTCTCCCACTACAAGGAGATAAACGGTAAGATCTGGAAGGAGCTGGAGGAGGGGAAGATTGCCCTTAAAAAGCTAAAAACTGAAAGGTTCAGAAGGTACTTTGACAGACTGGGAGTGGAGTTTGATCACATGGACTTTGCCAATATCTACATGGAATCCCTGGGAAAGGGATCCTTTCTCCTGGACAATGCCAAGGAGGTCGTAGAGGAGCTCAGCAGAAGTACGAGGATGGCAATAATCACAAATGGACTTTCCAAGGTACAGGATAAGAGAATAAGGGGATCCATTATAAGCCACCACTTTGAGGAGATCATAGTTTCCGAGGAGGTAAATATTGTTAAGCCAGACCCGGAAATTTTTCAGCTAACTATGGAGAGGATAAACCACAGGGATAAATCATCGGTACTCATGATAGGTGACAGCCTGGTATCGGATATCCAGGGGGGGATCAACTATGGAATCGATACCTGCTGGTACAATCCCCATGCCAAGGAAAACACAAGGGGAATTACCCCTACCTATGAGGTGAGGTCTCTGGAGGAGCTAAAGGAGCTTATCCTTAACTCCTAGATTTAACGGTTATTTCAAAGTAGAGGAGGTTTTCCTGTGAGGAATCTTATCCTTATCCTGACCCTTATTTTAACCTCAGCTATCTTTGGTGGAGAGCTTAGCATCTCCTCCAAAGAGGTAAAACAGGGGGAGTTTTTTATCCTGACTCTTCCCCCAGAGGGAGATTACCGGATCTCCTTTCCTGAGGGGAGGACCCCCATAAGGACCTTTACTATGGAGGGGCATCAGCTTGCCCTTGTACCGGTACACTACTCAACCCCTCCGGGGAGCTATCCCCTTATAGTTGAGAAGGATGGAGAGGTTCTCATCGAGGAAGAAGTGAATATTAAAGACGGTGACTTTGAAAAGAGCTATATCAGAGTGAGCTCTGCTACAGGGAAGAAAAAGTCAAAGAAAAATGTAGAAACCATGGTGAACTATGCCAGGGAAGCAAGAAGGGATCCCTCCCAGGAGAAGCTCTGTGAGGGAGAGTTTATCTATCCCCTTGTGGGAAGGATAACCACCCCCTTTGGAGCAACAAGATATATAAACAACAAGTTAAGCGGATATCACTCGGGAGTGGACTTTGCTGTCCCCGTGGGAGTTCCTGTTTTAGCTACCAACAGGGGCAGGGTGGTTCTTTCCATGTATCTAAACTCCACGGGAAATACTGTTATTGTAGATCACGGTTTAAACCTCTACTCCAGCTACTCTCATATGGACAGCAGAAGGGTAGAGGCTGGGGATATAGTTGAGAAGGGGGAAGTTATAGGAAGGAGCGGAAATACAGGCTTCTCCACGGGATCCCACCTCCACTTCACAATAAGCGTGGGAAATACCTTTGTAGATCCATTTTTGTTTATTGAAAGAAAGCTTATAGATCAATAAGTATTTTTTATAGAGGATTATAAAATGATCCGGGTTTTTGAAAACTTACTTATTCTATGTTAAAATAGGTCAGTCTTTTATTACATAAAACAGGGGGTAGAATATTGAATTTAAAAGGAACTAAAACAGAAAAAAACCTAATGGCAGCATTTGCGGGAGAATCTCAGGCAAGAAACAAGTATACCTACTATGCTTCTAAAGCTAGAAAGGACGGTTACCACCAGATCGCTTCCCTTTTTGAGGAAACTGCTCACAATGAGATGGCCCATGCAAAAATCTGGTTTAAGCTGCTTCACGACGGAGTACCTTCTACAGAGGAGAACCTAAAGGATGCTGCTAGCGGAGAAAACTACGAGTGGACCGATATGTATGAAACCTTTGCCAAGGAAGCAAAAGCTGAAGGATTTGATAAGATAGCATATCTTTTTGAAGCTGTTGGTAAGATCGAGAAGGAGCACGAGGAGAGATACCTGCACCTACTTAAGAACCTTCAGGAGGAGAAGGTCTTTGCCAAGGAGGAGAAGGTAGTTTGGGAGTGTGGAAACTGCGGACACCTTCACGAGGGAACTGAAGCTCCTGAGATGTGCCCAGTCTGTGACCACCCAAGAGCTCACTTTAAGATTCAGGCTAAAAACTTCTAATCTATAAAACCCATTACATGGCTAAAACCATGTAATGGGTTTTTCTTTTACTCATTGTATTTTATTGCTTCACCTACAAGGGCAGCAGAGTGGATCTTGGTGGTATCAAAGACCGGAATAGAAACATCTCCATCTCCAATGAGAAGAGGAATCTCGGTACACCCCAGGATAACCCCCTCAGCACCTCTATCCTTAAGCCCCTCTATTATCTGGATATAGGCTTCTCTGGATTCCTCCCTGATTATCCCCCTACAGAGTTCATCATAGATTATATTGTGAACAACCTTCCTCTCTTCTTCCTCTGGAACTACAACCTCTATCCCAAACTTCTCCATAAGTCTTCCACTGTAGAAGTCCCCGGTCATGGTAAAGTTAGTTCCCAGAAGGGCCACTCTTTTAATACACATCCTCTCTATCTCTCTGCCTGCAGCATCTGCTATATGCAGGAGGGGAATATCTATAGCCTCCTCTATCTCTGGAGCCATTTTGTGCATGGTATTGGTACAGATAGCTATGATGTCAGCTCCCCCCTGCTGAAGCTTCCTGGCTGCCTCTACCATCTCGTGAGTCAAGGCATCCCACTGACCCCTGTGCTGGAGTTCCTCTATCTCCTGAAAATTAAAGGAGTAGAGGAGTATCTTGGCTGAGCTAAGTCCTCCCAGCTTCTCCTTGACCCCCTCATTTAAAAACCTATAGTACTCCTGGGTAGACTCCCAGCTCATGCCACCAATTAAACCTATAGTCTTCATCTCTCTCCCCCTTTTTTATTCACTCTTATAATTTGCTGATTTTATAAAGAAGGAGGTTTGCCCTCTGGGCAAACCTCCTTTTATATCTCTATCTTCCAGTCATTACCTTTAGGATCGTCTGGTCAGTTCCTGCCATTCCCTCCTGAGCTAATCTACCGATATTTTTAATAGTCTTCTCGATATCCTCTCCAACAATTCCGTCTCCAGAAGCATATACTCTGCTGTTCATTGCAAGCATGCATGAATCAAATGCAGTATATACTCCAGTGGCAATCTTTGCAGCACATGAAGCCTTTGCACCGTCACAGATAAGTCCAGATACATTTGCAAGGGTATTTGTAATTGCATCTCCCACAGCCTGAAGGTCTCCTCCAGCTAGGAATGCCAGTGCTCCACTTACTCCTGCAGATGCACATACAGCTCCGCAGTAAGCAGATAATCTACCAACATTTGTCTTCACGTGTATTGTAGATACGTGGGATACAAATAGTGCTCTTATTAGAGTCTCTCTGTCAAGCCCCTGGTCCATGCAGTATCTGATGATAGGAAGTGATGCTGTCATTCCCTGGTTTCCAGACCCAGATGTAGTCATTACAGGTAGTGGACATCCGCTCATTCTGGCGTCGGATCCAGCTGCTGCATAACTTGCCGATCTGTTTCTCTGGTCATCTCCATAGATTCCCTTAGCTATGTTCTCCTTGATCATAGATCCTACATTCACACCGTAAGTTTCCTTCAGTCCCTCCTCTGCTATTGAAGAGTTAAGGTCTACTATCTTTCCGAAGATAGGCTCAATCAGAGAGATATCTATATTCTTAGCTAAGTTGTAGATTAACTCTATGCTCAGCATCTCTCTGTCTGAAAGGGCTGAGTTAAAGTCTGCATCGTTACATGGCTGACTTACAAGTACCTCACCATTCTTCTCAATAGTAGTGATATTAGTGTGTACGTGCTTTATCTCAACACTTGCACTTTCCTCTCCAGCGTGAGCAACAACTCTAGCGTAAAGCTTTACATCGTTGTCCTCGTGGTATACGTGGGCTCTTCCTGCTTCCATAAACTCCCTTACTTTAGCCAGCTTCTCCTCCTTTACATTACTGATTACAAGAAGTTCAGCATCTGCATCCCCTGCAATAGCTCCCATT
>CAYSGC010000068.1:0-13070 GCA_964430145.1 uncultured Fusobacteriaceae bacterium
ATTCGTGGCAAAGAATCTATTTATTAAGGTTTTAACAACATTTTCATAAAGATTTTATCACTTATAAAAAATTCAGGAGGTACTACCATGAAAAAACTAATTATCCCAAAGGACTACACTGCAAAACTACCGCTATTTGAAACTGAGATCGCCATAAAGGAGCTCAAGGATTTCTTTCAGAAGGCCCTCTCCAGGGAGCTTTCCCTTACAAGGGTTTCGGCACCCCTCTTTGTAAGATCCGAGTCTGGACTAAACGATGACCTGAGCGGACTGGAGACAGCTGTTTCCTTCTCCACAGATCACGAGAAGGAGGTACAGATCGTTCACTCCCTGGCTAAATGGAAGAGGATGGCCCTTCACAGATACGGGATCAAGCCATACAACGGTCTCTATGCTGATATGAACGCCATCAGAAAGTGTGAGGAGCTTTCAAACATCCACTCCCTCTATGTGGATCAGTGGGACTGGGAAAAGATAATTCCTAAGGAAGCAAGAACCCCTGAGAAGCTGGAGGATATCGTAAGAAGGATCTACAGAGTATTCAAGGAAACTGAGGAGTATATCACAGATCTCTACCCTGCCCTGGACAGGAAGCTTCCGGAAGAGATTACCTTCATCTCATCCCAGGAACTGGAGGACAGATATCCTGACTCCACCCCTAAGAAGAGAGAGGACTATGCAGCTAAGGAGTATGGTGCTGTATTTATAAGCAAGATCGGTGGGGCACTTAAGAGCGGCGAAAAGCACGATGGAAGAGCTCCAGACTACGATGACTGGGAGCTAAACGGAGATATCATCTTCTGGAACGACCTCCTTCAGAGAGCCTTTGAGCTGTCTTCCATGGGTATCAGAGTAGATGAGGACAGCCTTGCCAAGCAGCTTGAAATTGCAGGTTGTACAGAGAGAAGGGAGCTTCCATTCCACAAGATGCTCTTGGAGGGTGAGCTTCCATATACAGTGGGAGGAGGTATCGGACAATCGAGAATCTGCATGTTCTTCCTTGAGAAGGCCCACATAGGTGAGGTGCAGTCCTCTCTCTGGCCAGATGAGATGGTCAAGGCCTGCGAGGAAGCTGGTATCGAACTCCTATAAGACACACCTAAGCATAAGCTTATGAAGTAACACTTGTCACGAAATCCACTAATTATCGTGGTAAGTATCTGGGAAAAGCATTTACACGGCTTTTGATCATTGAAAAGCTCTAAATAATCAAATTCCCTCTTTATATCGACCTAGCTTTGTACTTATTTATCTGCTAGGCCGTACAACAGAATAAGTTCCGCAGTGATACCCTCGTATATTTTACATTAGAAACGAGGACTGTAGCTCTCAAAGGCCGTAGAGAAATAGTTAAGCCCTAGAGAGATTATAAAGAGGGCCAGCTTTTCTTTGGTTCGTTTCTTTTACTGGTTAAAAGAAATGAACACCAAAAGAATTGTTATAAGTTTTATAAATTTCTAAATTTTATTCACATATCAAAAGAGAGGTCACTTATCAGTGTCCTCTCTTTTCTTAGAGCCCCCTAAAGAACTCTTCCCTATAATCCTCTTCCCCTATTGCTTCCTCTATCTCCTTAAGAAGCTTTTCCTTATCCCTTCCAAGAACCCCCTCAAGAGCCAGGTAGTTAGAAGCATGGTTGCTTCTGAATATGGTCCTTTCCAGGTCTGTTTCCTCTATAAACAGCTTTGCTTCTTCCAACACCTCCATAGGAGTCAATAGTTCAAACTCCCCTTCCTCTATGTCCCTAGCTATCTCTGCTTCACTGTCCACCATAAGGGTAAGAAGGGACAGGTAGTTTGGCTTTATCTTGTTTGCCGCCCAGGCTGATTTCACTGCATGTTCATACATAAACCTTCTTCCCCCCAGGCCTGAGATGACCATAAGAGATACCTTCATACCAGCTTCCCTGGCTTTCACACACCCCTCTATAGTCTCATCTACCCCTATTCCCTTATCCATGAGGTAGAGTACCTCATCACTTCCGCTCTCTAAGCCTACATAAACTATCCCCAAACCATTTTCCCTGAGCTCACTGAGCTCACCTGGAGTCTTTCTCATAAGGTTTTTTCCATGGGCATATATACCTACCCTGTTTATCCCCGGCATCTCCTTCCTGATATACTTGAGAACCTTTAACAGCTCCTGGGTTCTCATGCTCATTGCGTCTCCGTCTGCCAGGAATATCCTCCTATATTGGCTGTGGTATCTCTTAAGATCCCTTAACTCCCCTATTATCTCCTCAGCACTCTTTATCCTAAACTTTTTTTCCCTGTACATAGTGCAGAACCTGCACCTGTTGTGGGAGCATCCAATAGTTGCCTGTATGATCAGGCTCCTGCCCTCACTGGGGGGTCTGAAAACTCTTCCCTCATATTCCATCTGTCTCCTCCTAACCTTTCTCTTTTTCTCCCTCCAATATAAGCTATTTCAGGATAGATGTCAAAAAAAGAGGAGACTCTGTCCCCTCTACTGACCTCTATCTGTTTTCGTGACCCCTTCCCATATTGTCCAGCTCCCTGTGGAACTCAGAGTAGACCTCCATATTGGCTTCTCTCTCCCTTCTTTCCTCTCTCACTATTAAGCTGTACTCCTCTGGGGTAGCTCTGTTGAGCATCTCCTTATTTTCTGCATACTCCCTCTGTACCTCTGTAAATTCATTTCTTGTTCTATACTCATTATCCCTTCCGTAAGAAACTGCTGCTACTACTAACATTCCAACTAATAATAATTTTTTCATAACAATTCCTCCTTTTCCGTCAGTGATTTTATTCTTTATAGGCCCATTATACTCCCCATAATTTTATTTAGAACGTCACCTGTCACAAAAGAAAACTTTTGTTCTGAGAGATCCATATACTCTTTATTTGATCTTTAATTTTTTTTAATCATTCTATTCATAATTTTCTGGATAAGAAGTATTCCGCACTTTTCAATCATAGATCATTAAAATTAAATATCCTCGTTAAAACCCTAAAAAAATAAGCCTTAAAATACTTACCACGAATTTACACTAATCGTAAAACCGAATGTCTGTGAAAGTATCTACACAAATTAAGATTTTGAATTGAAGTGGTTGTCTGCAGACGGTCGTCGATCTTCACTTCCAGTCTACTTCATTGCGTTTCGCTTCTTTAGGCTCTGTAGAGAGCCCAGGAGAGCAATGGAAACTCTGGACTACTTATAAAAGACCATTGCCGGAAGACTTGACCTTTTAGGTACCTTTTGTGTCAAGACAAAAGGTACAAATTAACATGAATTAAAACCTAAAAATTTAAACATTTACCACGAATTCACACTAATGGTGAAACGGAATGTCTGTAAAAGTATCTACACAAATTAAGATTAAAAAAAGAAAGCCCCCAAAGGCTTTCCTTTAAAATTACATACTCTTCCTAAAGTTAACAATTGGAAGTACCGGGAATATACCGTTTTCAGCATAGTTCACAAGTCCTACCTGCAGACCATCCAGGTTCTTAGTGGCGTTTACAAGCCCAAGCTGGAATGTTGTTGATTCCGCATAGTTTACAAATCCAAGATCTATAGTTGAATGACCTCCAGTGTAGTTTACCAGACCTACCTTAAGAAGGGAATCTCCCTTGGTAGCATTTACAAACCCAAGATCTATTAAACTCTCACTCTTTGTGTAGTTCACAAACCCAAGCTGCACACCCTTCATGTTGTTTGTGTAGTTTAAAAGACCGATGTTTAATCCCTTACTCTGCCCTTCCTGCCAGTTAAATAGTGCCAGGGAAGCTCCTGTAAACTCTCCGTTTACCCTTGCTCCTCCAAGGATGAATCCCAGCTGAAGCCCCTTAAAGTTTTCTACCTCGGAAAGTCCAAGGACAGATAGATTTACTCCAGTTACATTTTGGCTCTGTCCATAGAGAAGGTTTAGCCTCGCTCCCTTTACATCTCCCTCTGGAAAGTTTGCCCCTGGTACAGACAGCTGAACCGGGTTAGCTGCAAATGCCATAGAGGTCATTAAAAATACCCCTGCAATTAAATAAAATAACTTCTTCATTGTATAGCCTCCTTATTTGTACTGAACTATATTATAGAGAAGTTATCCTGCTTTTTCAATTAAAAGCGAATTTATTTTTTTTAATGATCAACTTTTACCTTCTGGATAACACTTACTAATACTACTTTCTTCTCCCTGCTTCAAAATTAAAGCTACTCTTCTGCCCTTTAAATCTTCTCTCAACTATAGATAGATTTCTAATACTCATTAGAAATCTATACTATTTAAAAGTCGTCAAACTTCACAGAAAATACTACTCCCTTCCGTTATACTTCTTTAGGCTCTGTAGAGAGCCATCAAAGGAACGAGGAATACGTACTTGCCTCAAAAGACAATTTTAAACCCCTAGATCTTTGTGGGGAAACATAATCATAAATATCATTGTTTTTCAGCAAAAGGACCTCGCTCTCCTTGCAGAGTGAAATAGTACTTATTATAAACTTACTTATGGAGTTTTTAGAAGTCTGGACTTTCTAAAAATAAAAAAAATAGAGGGCTTCAAGCCCTCTACTGGATAAACACCTTGTAGTCCAATGTATGTTTAATTTCTGGTTTCTCCTGTTTTTTCTCTCTTTTTTTAAAGATTCCCCTAAAGTTCCTTAATATCCTTCTCATAAAAGCCCCTCCTTTTATAAAGTACGATAAAATCCTTTAACTTAATAGAAGTATACTACACTTTTATGTGGTTTTTGTGTCTTTAAAGATTCTTTTTAAGAAAACTTTAAGCTCCCTGTAATAATTCTATATATTTTTAGGAAGGCTCTTATTAAGCACCACACCAACAAGGGCTGCAATAGCAAGACCTGAAAGGGACACTGTTCTCCATACCACTACGTTGTCTATAGCTATCCCCAGAACAAAGATCAGCGAAGCTATAATAAGGTTTCTTGAGTGTCCGAAGTCCAGCTCAGCTTCAATAAGGGTTCTTACTCCCACAGAGGCGATCATTCCAAAGAGGATTACCGATACTCCACCCATTACAGGTACTGGTATAGTCTGAAGGATCGCTCCAAACTTACCTATAAAGCTAAGGGCTATAGCATATACCGCTGCTACTCTAAGTACTGCAGGATCATATACCTTAGTTACAGCAAGTACTCCTGTATTCTCTCCGTAGGTTGTATTTGCCGGTCCGCCAATAAGCCCTGCAAACATTGTAGCCACTCCGTCTCCCAGCATAGTTCTGTGGATCCCAGGCTCTTCAAAGAAGTCCTTTCCAACTACAGCTCCATTTGTTGTTATATCTCCTATATGCTCAATGAATACAACCATAGCTATTGGTGCTATTGCCACTATTCCAGTTACAGAGAACTTAGGTACAGTAAGGAGGTGGCTCATAGCTTCTGGTGAGAACCCTATCCAGTTTGCCTTTGCTATTGCTGCAAAGTCAACCAGTCCTGCAGGTATTGAGATCAGGTATCCCAGTGTTACCGAGATAAGGATTGGTACCAGTCTGAAGAAGGATTTCTCCAGCACAGATATCACTATCATAGATGATACAACAACAAGGGCTATAAGAAGACTCTTTATATCAAAGGCTCCGTCACCATATCCTATCATTCCCAGAGCTATAGGACTCATTCTCAGACCGATTACCATGATAATAGGCCCAGTTACAATTGGCGGGAAGAAGTCTCTTACCTTATCCACTCCAAACTTTTTAATTAGAAGGGCCATAACCATGTAGATCACTCCAGCACCCATAACCCCTGCTTTTACACTGGCAATCCCCTCAGCTTTTAAAACAAGTGAGATGGCTCCTATAAAAGCAAAGGATGATCCTAAAAATACCGGCACAACTTTCTTGGTACACATGTGAAATAGCAGTGTCCCCGCTCCTGCTGCCAGAAGAGCTATCGAGGGATTCAACCCTGTTAAAAACGGTACCAGTACTGTAGCTCCAAACATGGCCAGTACGTGTTGCAGTCCAAGTATATACTTTGTCTTTCCTTCAATTTTATGCATTTCTTTTTCCTCCCCATATCTTATATAAATTTTTTTATAAACTCTATTACCTCCCGCCCTTTAACGGCAGGTTATTTCATCTCCTTATTTTATTCCATAAAAAAAGGGGACACTATCCCCTTGAACTACTTCTTAATATTTTCCAAAAACTTTTTCTCATCAACTATATATCTAACGTGGTCTCCGCTTCCAACAACTTCACCACTAAATGTAACCTCCACTGTATAGTGGAGTTTCTTTCCCTCTATCTTAGTTAATACTGCCTTACACAGAAGCTCATCTCCAATAAGGTTTGCCCTCATGTGTTTAATATTAACAGAAATACCTACAGTAGTCTCTCCAGCTGAAAGCTCTCTCTGAGCCAATTCAAAAGCTGTGTTCTCCATAAAGGCAATCATCATAGGGGTAGAAAATACTTCCAGTGCTCCTGAAGCTACCCTTGCCGCTGTATCTGCAGATGTTACTACCTTATTAAGTGTCAGTTCCATTCCTTCTCTCAACATTTCCATCCCTCCCTCAATTAACCTTCCGAAGGATTTTACTATATATCCTGACTTTTGTCAAACTTTTAATATTTACCTTGGATTTTAAATGAGGGAATGGTAGTATAAATCTATACATAACAGGAGGTGCTAGATGACTATTTTAACTATATCCGATATCCACGGTTCCTACCACTATCTGGAGAGGGCTCTTGAGGTTTTCCACAGGGAAAAAGCAGACCTAATCCTTATCCTGGGGGATGAACTCTACCACGGTCCCAGAAATCCCCTGCCAGAGGGATACAACCCAAAGGTAGTGGCAGAGACTCTAAATAAATATAGGGATAAGATCATAGCTGTAAGGGGAAACTGTGACAGCGAGGTGGACCAGATGGTCTTAGATTATCCCATAACTTCAGATCTTACAACACTTCTCTGGGAGGGAAGAAGAATTACAGCTACCCACGGTCATATCTACAATGAGGAGAACCTTCCTCCAATGAGCAGGGGAGATATCCTTATCTACGGGCATACCCACCTGCCGATGGCCAAAAAGGAGAGTGGTATCTTCATCCTAAATCCTGGTTCCATAAGCCTTCCAAAGGGCGGAAATAAAAATTCCTACGGTATCTTCAGAGACTCCTCCTTCAAGGTCATCTCCTTTGAGGGAGAGGTAGTTACAGAGATCTCCTTCGACTCAAATTAAAGAAATTTGTGAAAAAAGAAAGATTTTGCCACGAATTACACTAATTATGAATCTAGGAGCTTCTAAAAGTATTTTTAAATATTTTTAACATGTTCTAGAAAGTCAATATAGCTTTATGCTTATATCATTGACTAGACCGTTATGCAGATTAAGTCACTACTGTAGTTCAAGAAGTGACAGCGACTATGAAATATATTGTCCTGTGGATAAGCAGCAAAGTGAGGACTGTAGCTCATAAAGGTCATAGTTTAATAATTAAACTCAGGAGACATTTTCAAGGACTTTATCTTTGCTGAGAATTAACGAAGAAACATCTGAGTATAATTATTAGCTCAGTCAAAGTTTTGACTGAGTACTAAAAATATAATCATAAATATCATTATTTTTTCAGCAAAAGTACCTCTCTCTCAAAGAGAAAAAGAAAACTACTAAATAAAAAAAGAGAGCTTAGAGCTCTCTATTTTTTATCGTCTATGTACTTTCTATCCTTAAGTATAAAGTAACTTATTCCCAATATAAACTTTGCAATACCGTCCTCTGTCTTCCTTAAAAACTTGGGACCTTTCAATGCCCAGTCGTGAACTCTGAATCCTGATTCCATAATCTTCAGGAGGTACTTATCGTCCTCTTCATAGGGAGTAAAGATTAAAAGTGCCGATGCATATAATATCACAATTAACAGGGATACTATTACCAATGCAATAATAACAGCCATAAAACCATCCCCCTTTCATTCTGACTTCTTAATTAGATTATACTATATTTCCATGTTTTTCCTATATTTTTTTTGTACTACACACAGTAACTTTCCACTTTTGAATAGGACCCTGCCCCTCTGTAGAATTACATTACTCATACAGATGGATTCTCCTCTTTTCAGGGTGTAGTTATCCAGTGGAAATTTAAAGCCACACAGGGTAAGTTCCGTTACTTCATCTGTAAAGGGTACAAAGGAGATCGTTGTTCCCGAGGGATAATCCAGCTCTGCAGAGTTATCTAAAGCAAAGACCTCCTCCCTCTCAGTTATAAACTTTACCCTTTTATACTTAAAGAGAAGATTGGTGTTTGTCAGGCTGTGGTCTATCCTTCCCCCAAAGCCCCCTATAACATGGATTTCATCGTAATCCTTGGAGGACACATATTTCAGGATCAGCTCCCCGTCTGTAAAATCCTTATCAGCTGGGAACTTCTTCACCTGAGTTCCCCTCTCCTGAAACTTCCTGAGAACCTCTTCCCTTACAGAGTCCATATCTCCCCATATCTCCTTAGGGTATAGCCCTAACTCCTCTACGAGGTTGGCCCCCCCGTCACCGCAGTAGATATCCTCTCCTTCAATGAGGTTTTTATAGTATTCTATGCTTCCCCCTGCTTCTCCGCTGAGAAATACATAAGCTTTCTTCTTCTTCATATTTAAGTTTCCTTCAGTCATCATCCCTTGTAATATCCACCTCAATAAACACCGGTAGATGATCTGAAATACTCTTCCTCACCTCCCTATACCTTCCATTTGTGAAGTCAATTATACCACTATTTCCCGTATATTCGCCAGTATATTTATAGGAATAAAAGATGTTGTCATAGGAACTTGACAGTCCGTTTTTCCCTATGGTTGTCTTATTTTTAGGGCTTATTCCATAGTAGAGTTGATCTTTGTGGGACAGAAGGTCGACAAAGGCTTCATCGTAAGCCGGGAGATTGAAATCCCCTGCTAAAAGTACATCCTGCTCCCTGGGGTCCTGCCCCTGGTAGTAATCATACACCTCCTCCATCTGAAGAGCCTCTGCCCTTCTTTCACCGATGCTTTCTCCAAAGATACTGTGACATGAGACAAGGATAAGGTCAAACTCCCCTATCTTAAAGGTAGCCCCATAGGGAGGTCTTTCAAAGCTTATCCTGCCTCTCCCCTGATAGTAACCATTTTCCCCTATGAACTTTACTCTCTGACCCTTCCATATAAAGGCATAGTATTCTCTATACTCTCCGCTGCCAACGCTGTAGGGTGAGATATGATACTCCCACCTCTCCTCTCCCCTTTGATTTAGCTCATCTGCAAGCTTTTCAAGGCCCCTCTCATCCATGACCTCCTGCAGTGCCACAAGGTCAAAGAAGCTAAGAAACTCCGCCATCCTGTCATACCTCTTCTCCTCATTCCATCCCAGGTGTAGGGTGTTAAAGGAAGCTATATAAGCAACCTCTCCACATACTGATATGGAGAGGAGGATACAGGTAAATACTATTATCTTTTTCATTCTCTCCCTCCAGATAAATTTAATAAAATATACTCCTCAGAGATTAAGAGTAGATTAAAACTTTACCTGAACTTTCATTAGGTTTTCCTTTAATCTTCCTTTCTTCCCATGAAATTCCTTTTAATTTCCCTCTCTTTTATTATACTTTCCCAATAAACAATGATATATAGACACTTTTAAAATTTTTCTGGGAGAAAAAATTAATCCCTTCCTTACTTTCTTTGGACATAAAAAGCAGAGTGACGTTGCATCCCGATAACCAGTTGAAACCTTGTCGCTTCATATGACTTTATTATTAGTTCTATCCTTTCCTTAATAATAAAAAAGGAAGGTCCAAGGACCCTCCTCTATCTTACTTTGCTCTCTCTACGTACTTACCAGTTCTTGTATCGATCTTGATCTTTTCTCCCATCTCGATGAATAGAGGAACCTGAAGTGTGTATCCAGTCTCTACTGTAGCAGGCTTTGTAGCTCTACCAGTAGTATCTCCCTTTAATCCTGGCTCTGTATAAGTAACCTCAAGAACGATATGCGGATCTAGATCTACACCTACTGCTCTTCCCTCATAGAAAAGGATGTCTATTACCATCTCCTCCTTAAGGTAGTTTACAGCGTCAGCAAGGTCTTCCTTCTGAAGTCCTATCTGATCGTAAGTCTCCTGGTTCATGAAGTGGTACTCTCCGTCCATCTCATATAGGAACTGCATCGCATTTCTCTCAAGGATGATGTCACTCATCATATCGTTTGCCTTTACAGTTATATCTGATACCTTACCTGAGATAAGGTCTCTTACTCTAAACTTAATCTCTGGAGCTCTCTGTCTCTTTCCTGAAGTTGACTGGAATCTCTCTGCTTTTAATATTAGGAATGGTACTCCGTTATCCTCAAAAGTACTTCCTGGTCTTAGCTGATCTGCTGTTTTCATCTTAATATTTCCTCCTAATTAAAGCTTCATTTGACTGCACAATTATACTATACTTCCCGTAAAAAAGTCAACTTGCCCCCCCAAAAAGAATGATATCAAAGAGGTCTCTAGCCTCATAGGGACTGACCAGTTTTTCCTTTACCTTCTCCCAGATAACCCTTACCTCGCCGGCATTAAAATCTTCTATTGCCTTCAAGGCCTGCTCCCTGTATAGGAGGTTTTCTTTGCACCTTCCAACCCCCTCTAGAAGAAGCTTTTTAATATCCTCTGCCGTGTCGCTTTGGACATCCTCCCTCTTATAGTACCTTATAAGAAGTGCCTTGTCCTCCTCCCCTGCAAAGTGGATCACCTTTCTTAGAAGACTTGCTATGAAATCGATATTCAGGTGACGGGAGAACCTTCCCCTTCTGCTTCCCTCTGTTACCAGGAAGGGAAGGAATACATTTTCCAGGTGATAGTCCTTCACCGACTTAGTGAAGAGAAATATATTTTTCATGAAGCCTGTATTTCTTACCTCTTTCTGCTCAAACTCCCTGTCTATGAGGTACACACTTCCCACATGATTGAAGAGGGATATGGTGAGGTCCTTGGAGTGGCAGAAGTTTACCACTACATCCTCATAGGCCTTGTTGTTCCTCACCTTTTCAATAAAGTTCTTGGCTTCCAGAAGAGATTTTCCCAGCTCTGGAAGGGTAAGAAGTTTCCTTACAAACTCCTGGTCCCTGAAGAGGCCCCTTCTTGTGGCTATGCTTAAGCTGCTCACATGCTTGTTGAGCTTTGTAGATTTTACAAACTCCGCTATATTCTCGGGCTTTATCTCATGGTGCACAAGGTGCCCGTTGGTAACCTTTATATTTCCCCTGTCCTTTATGTAACCCTTCCTCTTTAACTCCCTCATAAGAAACTCCATATAGGCCTCTTTGAACCCTATAAGAGCTCCTATCTCCTCACTTTTAAAGGGATAGACCTCCCTTATTGCTCCATCGAAATCTATAAAGTCATCGATACCTATTATCCCGCTTTTATTTATCCCCACTGCATTCCATGTGCAGGTATAGGGAATGGTATATCCGTTCTTATCTGCCATTATAGCTACAAACTGAGCTATCCCCCCTCCCAGGGAGTGCCCTGTTATGGAGATGTTTTCACTCTCTCCCTGGAGCAGCTCCAGGAGGTCCTCATACACCTCAAACCCCTCCATAAACTGCTGGGGTCTCTTCCCCATTCCCAGAAGGAGATCCGTTTCCACGAAATCCTTGTAGGCATCCTCTAGAGGGAACCTCTCACTCCCTCTGTAGGAGATTACGTATTTATCCTTGTTTTTAAAAACTACTGCATAAAATCCTGAAGCCTTGGAGTAAAAGTTCTTCCCGTGCTCAGTTCTATTATCTACGTAGTAGACCTCCCACTCCCTAAAGACCTCCTTGAAAAATTCAAAGAGGTGGGGAGCACTCTCATCTGTGAGAAACCCCTTACTGTTCTTCGTTATCCTTTCTCGGCTTCCTCCTCCTCCATAGAAGAGTTCCTCCAAAGTCCTTCCCCTGTCCATATTAGAGAAGTCTCCATAGGAAAGGGTACTGAGAAGGAGATATTCCATCGCTGAATTCATTAGTATCACCTACATTCCTAAAAATATAAGCACCAGATAGGTGACTGCAGCTCCCAATAGAGCTCCAGCAAGGGTCTCTCCCAGGGTATGGATCTTTCCCTCCACCCTGGACTGGATAACCAGCAGCATAAGGAACATAGACAGAAAGAAAACCTTTATACTGCTAGTGATAAAGGCCACTGTTATCCAGAGAGAAGCCGCAATGGCACTGTGGCCACTGGGCATCCCTCCCTGAAGAGGGGTCCCCTTCTTAAAGAAACTTTTTATTACAAATACTGAAATAACTATTATCGCCATTATCATTACCAGACTGTGCTGGTATGACCTCTTGAACACATCAAAGGTCAGCTGCATCTTATCCTTGAGCTTGTCATGAAAGATAAGGTATCCCACTACCGCTGCATTTACAGAGGTAACAAGAACTGCTCCCGCTGCCACATCCTTGGCCTTTTTAGCCAGGGGATGGTAGGCCTTGCATACTATATCTATGGAGTTTTCCACTGCAGTATTGAAAAGTTCAGCCATCCATACCATTGTTATCACCACAGAGAGAGCTATTATCTCCTGCTTGGTCACCCCATACAGTATACACAGCATCACCACGATAAAGGTCATCCCGGCATGGACCTTCATATGTCTTTCAGTCTTTAGTGCATCTATTATTCCCTCGATAGCGTAGTTAAAGCTCTCCCTCAGGGTATGGCCATCCTTCAACTTGTTCATAAGCGCCTCCTAGTTATCTCTTGTATAGCCGTGTCTTGAGAGAATCTCCTCCTCCTTGGCTCTCATCTCCTTCTTGTCCTCCTCCTCTATATGGTCATATCCCAATAGGTGAAGGAGTCCGTGGGTAAGTACATAGTAGAACTCCCTTCTGAAGCTGTGACCGTAGTCCCCAGCCTGCTCCTCTACCCTCTCTAGGGAGATAATTATATCTCCCAGGGTGTCGTAGGGTCCAAACTCCATCTCATCTGAATCGTGGTAGGCAAAGGAGATCACGTCTGTTGCGCTGTCCTTCCCCCTGTACTCCCTGTTTACCTCCTGAATATTGTCGTTTCCTGTGAGCAGCAGAGAGATATAGACCGGCTTTTCCGGGGTATACTCATCCTCTATTAC
>CAYSGC010000069.1:0-10574 GCA_964430145.1 uncultured Fusobacteriaceae bacterium
CAGGAGCTTATGGATCCCCTCTGGATTTTTACGTATATCCTTTAAAAATCTTTCCGTTCCCACAACTGTGGCGGCAGTACTGAATGGCCCTGCCACGCTGCTTCCGACCCCAACTTCATCCCCAACTTCATCTATGAGACACTGGACTCCTTCGAGAAAGAGGGGTAAACGACCATCTCTTTTGGGATCGATAACTGGCAGCTCTTCCACATTGTCATAATCCACCTCTACACACTTAGTTACATAGGGATAGCTGGTTTCAGGCAGGTCGAGAACTACTCCCATGGCTTCTGGTACCCCATAGAGTCCTGGTCCTACACTGACCCCGTCGTGGCCATATAACCTGTAGGCCTCTATCTCCAAGTCAGCCATGAGTTTTCCTGAGAGGTTGACCTCCCTTATATTCTTACCTATGAGCTGAGCTCCAAACATATCTATAAAGGGACAGCATAGTATCCTGTCTGCCCTCCCTGTTTCCTGGAGAGTTCTCTCTCTTTCTACTGGTTTCATATCTTCTCCTTTGGTCTACTCTATAATAAACTTTCTGCTTAAATCTTAAGCTGTAAAATTATATAATGCTACGCCCTTATTTTTTATGCAGCTTCCACCTACTACCTTAAATCCCTCTTCCCTCAAGAAGGCCTCCTGATAACTTTCAACTCTTGAACTCTGCATCTCCAGTCTTTCCTTTAAAGCTTTGAATAATATGGGGCATATATGGATCGCTATATCCAGGTGGGAAACTCTATTTAAAAGGTTTGCAAATCGGTTCACTATCCATCCTTCAAAGTGTTTTCCCAGTATTTCAGGCATAGCAGAGGGGTCAGCGTAGGAAAAACGATCTATTCCCTTATCAGCTAGGGTCTCTACAAATAAAATAAAGTTTTTCTCTACCTTTTCAAAGGCTGCTTCCAGCTTCTCCCTATCCCTTCTCATATGTTTTAATACCTTGGTCATATCCACTAAGGAGATCAAGGTGGTGAATATGCCGTCCAGGGAGTAGACCTTAGCCTCTGAAAGAAGATCAAAATCAATTCTTTCAGCCCTCAAATCCTCAGATCTTAAGAATTCATCTATATCGGTAAACATTACCTTCTTTACCTTGTTGTACTCCGTTGCTCCTCCCATCGCAGCAAAGAGTGTGTTGGGAAAAACAGGGGCAAACCCCTCCTTTACCTCTAAGATATAACTCAGCCTGCCCTCTGGACTCTTTAAATCATATCTGTCCATTACCTCTTTAGATACTTCCACATCATCTTGTCTTATACACTTCATACTCTTCTCCTAAAACTGCAGTTCCTTTACAAAAACTTCCTGAAACTCTGCACTCTTTGATAGTTCAATAACATCTATTTTTGTATTTTTAATCTTCTTTTTTATCTTTTCGTTGGTCATATATCCGATACATCCATTTAATGAAGTATTCCCTGCAAAGATTATACTCCCCTGATACTCTGGGACAATCCCGATCCCCAGGATACTTTGGGCATTGAGGTGATATCCGAAGGAACCGGCGATGATCACCTTCTCTATATCCGATATGTCCCTATCTGCCTTTGACAGGAGAAGTCTTACCCCCGCAGCTATAGCCCCCTTTGCCAGCTGTATCTGTCTGATATCTCCTTGACTAATATAGATATCCTCTGTGATATAGAACCTCTTATCTTTGAGCCTCTCCTTGAACTCAGACTTCATTCGGGGGTTAAACTTTCCGCTTCTTAAGACGATCTTGTGTTTAACGAATTCAGACATGATGTCCATCAGTCCGCTTCCGCATATTCCCCTAGGATCTTTCCCTATTGTTTTTATCTTAAACTCATCTCTTATCTCAAATCCTTCGATGGCCCCCTCTCCGGCTCTCATTCCGCACTCTATATTCATACCTTCAAAGGCAGGGCCCGCAGCAGTGGAGGTACCGTAGAGTTTTCCATCTATGGAAAGGACCATCTCTCCGTTTGTCCCTATATCTATAAAGAGGGTATTGTTTTTCTCCTCCAGACCTGTAGCTACAACACCTGAAACTATATCAGCTCCCACGTAGCTTGAAGCATTGGGAAGGAGGATAGTTTCTATACCGTCTATATGAAGGAATTTTTCCTCTATAAATACAGGGGTATAGGGGGAAACTGCCAGGGGTTTGGGGTTTTCCCCGTAGATCAGATGCTGCATAGTGGTATTTCCAGCAATGGCTATTCTGTCTGCCCCGCCTACCTCCTGTACTATGTCTCTGATCTGCTTCTGGATAGCCTCCTGAAGATCTGATACATCATTTTGAATACAGTATGTAATCCTGGACAGCACATCAGCTCCATATTCACTCTGGTAGTTTAGACCTGAATACCTTCCGGTTACCTTCCCTTCCTTCAGATCGATCAACCTTGCTGAAACACCTGTGGTACCCACATCTATGGCGAGTACCCTTCCCTCCTCCTGGGTATCTATATCAAGGGCTGTATCCTCCTCGGAGATCTTTAATTCAGAGTCCGCCACCCTTGAAACTTCCACATCTCCCACTACCCTGGTTATACATGCAAGTCTCATCCCGTGGGGAAGGTCCCTTTCTGCTTCCTCCCTTTCCGACAGCTCTCCCGAAACTTCTACTATACATTTTTTGCAGATACCCATACAGTTACATGGAGTTTCAATCCTTTCCTCCATAAGTCTTATTGCATCGCTCAGTATGCTGCCCCTTTCAACCAATACTTCTTTATTCCCATAGCTAACTCTTACCATTGTTCACTCCCTTAACTGCATCGGTCATGGCTTTCAGGTTTTTTACAGGGGTACTCATGGCAAGGCCACAGGCTGGGGAAACAATGCTGGTGCCGTTTTTTATAACCCCTTCAGTATGAACTCTTATGGTATCCCCCACTCCCTGATCCAGAAGCTGTGTGCTTACGTTTCCCATTATAGGGGCATTCAACACTTCTCTGGCCTGCTGTATTCCCACAACAGAATCAAAGCTCAGGGAATCTGCCCCAGATTCATTTAAGCTTTCCAGGATAGCCCTGCTCTTACCACAGATATGGATGATTATCTTTTTCCCCTTGCTGTGCACTGCCTCTGAGATTCTTTTATACAGAGGGATCATAAATTCTTCAAAGTTTTTTCTCCCGAGGATCTCTCCGGTGGCGCTGGGATCGGACATAGCTATGAGGTCTGCTCCCCTGTCGATCATCTCCATGGCAAACTTGATCAAATAGTCGGTAACTACCTCCAGGAACTTCATAGCCCTACCCCTGTTCTTTCTCATCATCTTATAGTAGTCTATGGGTTCGATGATGGAGGTCACCACACTCATGGGCCCTGTGATGTTACCTATTACAGGAACTTCATCATTTTTCAGCCTTTCTATTGCCTCCAACACGGTATGGGCTCTTTCAGAGTGCCCTACCTCTATCTCATCCAAGTGGTTCAGTATATCTTCGTTATACCTGGTTATTCTGGGTTCAACCAGCTTACCTCCAAGGTCCACCTCCACATCAAAGGGTTCACTCTCTATTGTCATGCAAAATGGTACTCCGTAGTTTTCAAATCCTGTTATCTCATGTACCTTTATCGCTGCTTCCACCATGGCATCCACATCGCTATTGTGATTATCTTTTATTTCCTCTACCACCTCTGTTACAGCAGCATTCATCATTCCTCCCGGGCAGATAACAGGGGGTCTGTCCACAGGTATTCCATTTAATATATCTATAAGTCTCTGTTTTTCCGTCATATTCTCTCCCACTTCAAAAAACAAGGTGTAAGACCCAAAGGGGTCTTACAGGCAATGTTTAGATTTCTTTTTTATAGTCGTAAGCTCCGTAACTTCTTGCTGCATCCATCATGGCATCTATATTTTCAAAGGGAACCTTCTTAGGAATTTCACATCCAGAGGACAGGATGAATCCCCCCTCATATCCCTTCATCTCATCCATAACCTTTTTGCACACATCTACTACTTCTTCCCTTGTTCCAAACAGCAGCTCATTTGCCGGGGTTATATTCCCAAGGATGACAGATCTTCCTGCCACCTTCTCCCTTGCAAGACTTAAGTCACAGATATCTATACTTAAAATATCTGCCTTGCTTTCAGCCATAAGATCAATAATTTTATGGGTTTTCCCGCAGATATGAAGAGCGATAAGGGAATTCATATGGTGAGCCAAATCAACAAGTCTTCTTGTAAAGGGCAGGGAAAACTTTTTATATAATCTTGGACTCAGCAGACTTCCAGAGGAAACAGGCTCCAGTATTATAGGTAGTGCCCCGTGTTCTATGCAGGCTTTCATAAAGTTTTCACAGGTCTCAGTTGTCATCTCCATAAGCTCATTGCAGAACTCAGGATCGTTGTACATGTCCTTTACAAAATCCTCGGTTCCTCTGAGGGTAGCTGCAGTAGAAAGAGGCCCTGAGAAACATACAGCCAGTACTACCTCATCTCCAATTCTTTCATGCAGTATATCTAAAGCTTCAAAAAATACAGGGAACTTGCCGTCGCTTTTATCTGCTACCTTGATCTTAGAAAGATCCTCTCTGGAACCTATAATAGGATCATGGGTGCATGCGGGCTCATCCTCGTAGTATACCAGCTCTTGCCCCATAGCTTCTGCCACATAGGAGGTGTTTGAGAATAGATATGTGAGGTCATACCTATACCTTTCATATGCAGCAATATATGACTCTGCCATTATCTGAGGATCCCTCTGAAAATCACCTATCGTCTTACCTATAAGGTGAGAGGAATTAGCTGTTACAATTGGCATACATGGGATCCTGTCGATGGGCTTCCCTTGGATAAAATTCATAACCCTTTCCTTGGATGTCAATACATCCTTTCTTATCACCATACTATGCAATCCTCGCCAGAGACATCTCTTTTATAGACTTTACACACTCATTGGCATCCTTGGTGTATAGATCTGCTCCGATCTCAGTGGCAAACCTCTGGGAGATAGGTCCTCCCCCTACAGCCACCTTTACAGATTCTCTTATCCCCTCATCCTTTAGTTTCTCAATAACGGTTTTCATCCCCTCCATGGTGGTTGTCATCAGGGTAGACATGATGACAAAGTCAGCTTCTACCTCCTTGACCTTACCTACAAAGTCGTCCAGAGGAACGTCTCTTCCCAGGTCGTGTACCTCTATACCGCCGGCTTCCAGCATGATCTTAACCAGGTTCTTCCCTATATCGTGGGTATCTCCCTCCACTACGCCGATAACAGCCCTTATCTTTTCAGCAGAGGTGTCTCCCTTTAGATGGGGCTTCAATACATCTATTCCACCGTTCATGGCATCTGAGCAGATAAGAACCTCTGGAAGGAAGTACTCCTCCTCCTCATACAGTCTTCCCACTTCTTCCATTCCTGCAATGAGTCCCTCCTGAATAGTCTCCTCTGGGGCTATGCCCATTTCCAGAGACTTCTCACAAAGTTCAACGACAATCTCCTCCTCCATCTCAATCAAGTTGTTTTTAATATCCTCAAATAATTCATTCTTAGTCATTTCTATCCCCCTATTAATTCTCTTATTTTCTCTTTATCTAAATTACCTATCAAGGTCAGCTTATTATCTCTTTTTTCTCCAAGAGCTAATTCATATTCACAATTTACAATGTTAAAGGTATGATTACCTAAAAACCCCTTCCCCCTCAATATCCTGCCGTATCTTCCAGAAACCAGTGAATCCAGTACTTCCTTCAGCCTTTCGGGGCCCATTTGATAATCTGTAAATGAAATTGCAGATATGCCGCTTATGTCCTCTATCACAGCGGTGCTATTTAACTCGGTTATGGATCTCTTTACTTCAGACAGTGTTTCTTCATCTATCCTGTCCACCTTACTCAGGTATATATCCCTGGCATTTGTAATCTGATCTGTAAAGAAGCCCCCGAAGGTCTCCATCTGATCCAGGAAATTTTTTGCATCTACAATGGTTGTAATGGAATTTATTTGGCATCTGGCTGATATCTTCTGGGTAAAGGAAGAGAGTATCTGACTGAGGGTGCTTATTCCAGTTGGTTCTATGATGATCCTGTCTATATCGTGGTCTATCAGCTCCTCCAGGGTGGTGGTAAAGTTTTCCTTTAGCACACAGCATATGCAGCCACTGGATATCTCCTCTATTCTTACCCCCTTTATCAGGTCGGCATCTATGGATACATCTCCGAATTCATTTTCTATTAAAACTATCTTCTCGTCCCTTAATTCCTTAAGCATATTATTGATATATGTGGTCTTTCCAGCACCTAAAAAGCCTGAAACTATATCTATCTTTATCATCTTATCCACCTGTTTTAAAAATTATTTTTATTTTACTTTTTAAGGTACCCCTCTATCCTTTCATAGCTTGCTATTCCCCATTTAGAGACAGCCTCCAGATTTTCTAAGGGAGCAGCATTGCTGCATGAACACCCAAATCCCATAAGGTAGTTGTTGTACCTGTCCATCCTCTTGTGGAGGGTGGCAGTTTCAAGGGCTACCTCCTCTGCACTGCTCCTTCCCAGGAGATAGACGGGATCCAGATTTCCGATCACTACCTTGTCCTCAGGAAATTTTTCCATGACCCTCTCCAGATCCATTATCTGATCAAAGCTGAAGGCATCTATGGGAGCCTCAAGGATATATGGATATATCTTGGTAGTATCCCCGCATATGTGGACACACCTCCAGCACTCCAGCCCGTCAAAGATCCTCTCTAAATTTCTCACCACCATCTCTGGAAAGAACTTTGGAGCGATCATAACGGTAGAGGGCTCAGCCACAGATATCATCTTCACCCCTGCCTCAACTACAGCTCTGGCATAGTCTGCCACAACCCTTCCAGTAAACTCCAGGAGCTCCCTTACAAATTCCGGATCCTTTATGGTGGCCTTGAGGAGTCTTGTGGCTCCTGTAAGCTGTACCGCCAGGGTAAAGGGCCCCTGGAGGGATATATATATAGGCTTATCTATAGTTTCTGCAATAAGTCTTAGTGACTCCAGATTTCTGGCCATCCTCTCCTCCCTATAGGGATCTGGCACCTTTAATTTTTTCAGGTCCTCTCTATTCTTTACAGGATGATCCACTACCATGGAAAAATCGTAGTCTGGCTTCTTCAGGGGAACCCCCAGCACATCGCAGAAGATATTCCCCTCATCCAGGGCATAGATAAAGTCTGCCGGAAACCTCCTGTCCATCTCCAGGGCAAGCTCAAGCTGCTCCTGGGGAGAGCTGTAGATCTTCTCCATAGTTTTACCCGTCATAATAGGCCCATTTGCTCCCATGAAGGGGAGGAGATACCCCCTGTCCTCCTGATTTATATATTCCATTAAAGTCACTGGCTATCCTCCCTCAATATATCTATGATTCTGTCTCTTATGAACATATACTCCTCATATTCAGTTGAGTAGGTGAGCTCCACAGAAAACTCTCCTGTAGTAAGCATCTCCTCCTTCCTCCCAAGGACCTCTTCAAGCATCTCATGGACCCTCTGGGAGCCTGCCGCTTCCTCTGCCATCTTCAGCAGGATGTTATCCTGAAGGCCAAACCTCAGGTTTTCCCATCTGATTGACCTCACAGGCTTCATATCCCTTCCTGGATACACGAAGAACATATCTCCGGCCTTCCATCTGGGATACTTATAGCTGATATCTTCAGTGGGGTTACCTGTCCATAGGGCATAGTCCCACCTCAGGAATCCATCCATTCCCATATAGTGGGAGTACCACCCTGTAAGCCTGCTCTCTATGAGGGGGGAACTTATAAAGTGATTTAACTGATCTGGAAACCAGCACACATACCACGTGAGCTTCCCCTCCACAGCCTCTCTGATATCCTTCAGCTTATCTTTAGATTTTAGAAGGAGGTGGAGGGAGAGGCAGAGGTCTGAAGTATCTCCAATCCTTTCTATAAAACTTTCCTCGTGGAGGGCGGTCTTTATCTTGATCTCTTTCCCAGCTGAAGTCCTTAAAAATTCCGACCATCTGCCGAAGGCCTTGGGATCCTTAGGCATGTCACTGATAACCCTCACCCTGTCCAGGAGGCCCTTATCCCTGAAGAATGCAAAAACCTGTTTAATATACTCTCCCAGGTCCTCCCTGTTATCTATATATCCATGACTCCCATCCTTCTCGGAAAAGTAAGCTATCCTTATATAGTCGTCGTAGTCTCTCAGAGGATTGCCGAAATCAGTTCTCTGCCAGCTTGCCAAAAGGCCGAAGATATCGATCTCCTCTTCCATCCCATGTTTAAAACAGATATCCAGATATCTTTCAAGGGCGGTAAAGTCACACTCTATTCTTCCAGAAAGGTTTCTCTTCACTGACACTATATTGTGCTCAAAGAGGTTGGAAGGATTCTTTTTCACCTGGAAGCAACCCTGTCCCTCCCAGGTAAAGTCCGAGGCCACCACTGTGATGACCTTCTCCCCCATGGAGGCCAGCTCCTCTATATAGCTGTCGATTATCCTAAAGTGCTCCACTCCCCAGAAGGGAACCCTGTAGTGTCTTGCCCAGGAGGAGAGATGCTGCCACAGGTCCAGGTGAAAGTCGCTGTTTTTTAATTCTGGAAGAACCATATCCACCACCTTTATCTCCACTGTGATTGATTCCTCTATGGATTCCTTATCATATCTCTCCTGAGTATAGAGGTTTATGGTGACTTCTGCTTTTTCTCCTACATACTCTCTGTGGACCTCTCCCTCTACCCAGATCATTGTGGGATTATTTCCCTCGGAGTAGAGGTACTCTTCCCTGAGGATTGGATCTGCTGTGAGTGTAGTGCCGTCGTCATCTGCTACATACCCAAGGAAGGAGGCTCTGATGTCCGCTCCCTCTCCTCCTACAGGAATTACTCTAACTCTCTTACCGAGGCCTCTGTAACCAATGTGGTTAAATTCTCCCAAAGAAATTAGTGTTCCCTCCTCCTTGGTGAGGGCTATCTGGAATGCAAACTTCTCTCCCTTTAATACCTTGAGGTTCAGCTCCTCCTCTGGAGGAAGTTCCTGTCCCTTGATATGCTTATATGCTGAATTGTATAGTTTATATTTATTCATATTTTACTCCTATTGGTAGTTTAGGTTTTCCGTCCAGGGGAAGGGAAGGGGAAACATCCTGTCCAGAAATTTATTCATCTTCCCGCCGGTACTTCCAGTGTTGCTTTTTTCAAAGATTACCTTCAGCAGTTCATCATGGGATGAGATCTTTAGAACCTCATTTTCCAGAGTGAGTCTGTAACCCTCTCCTGCTTCTGTGATGTTAAAGGAGTCTGCCTCCTTCCCAGCACATTGCCTGAAGTAGGGCCTCAGATCCTCCACGAATCCTGCAGCATCTATGATCTTTAGGGTCCCCTGGAGATACTCCTCCTCTCCCATATATCCTGCTGGAACTCTTTCCTCCGAAGGAAGGATGTAGTTGATCTCCTCTATCTTAAGTTCATGAGCCAAATAGGATAAAGACTTGAAGATCTCTTCCCTCTCACCGCCAGCTTCCTTGACTATCACTTCTTCTGGAGTCTTCTTCAGGATAATGTATCCCCTCGCTCCTTCTTGATCCTCCATTACACACCTGTAGTAGAAGGTATCTCCAAAGGGGAAGGTCCCCGAATCTATAAGGAGTTCAAAATCTCTTTCCTCTCTTATATATCTTGTTCTCTGGGAGCTATAGATCCTCTTAAGAGTTGTGAGATCGTCACTTTTATATTCCCTTATCCTCCATGGAAGCTCCTCGCTTCTTGATGGGACCCTGTATCTCACGGAGTTCCTAACTCTGCCTGCTCCCCACCTTGTGTAGAGGCTCCTTGTGCCGGATATTAGGCAGATTCTCACTCCCATCTCCCTCATCCTATCCTCTGCATCTTTAAGTATCAGAGAGGAGTAGCCCCTCCCCCTGTAGTCAGGATGGGTACATACAGCCCCTATGGAAGCTGCTAAGATGGGAATCTTCTCTATGGCTATCCTTCTGGGAAGAAAGTTTATCACAGAGCATATCTCTTCTTCTTCCTCAATAATTCTCATATTATTCCTGTTACCTTCACAGAGGAGGAGGGGGAACTCCCTCTCCATTGTATGGGGAAGGTCTCCCCTCTCTCCTCTGAATACTTTATTTATAAGGGAGATAACCCTCTCAACTTCATCTTTTCTTGTACCCCTTACCTCTATCCCTTTAGTCCCGATAGTGCCACCCCCTCTTCAAACTGCTTCTGAAGGAGGATGTAGAATATAAAGGAGGGAAGGAAGGTGAGGGTAGCCCCGGCCATTACCAGGCCATAGTTTACCGTGTACTGGGCATTCATACTTGCCATTCCCACTGTAAGTGTTCTCATGGAATCGGAGGTTGTGGCAATGAGGGGCCAGAGAAACTCATTCCATGCCCCTATAAAGGTGAAGATGGAAAGAGCTATTATAGCCGGCTTAATAAGGGGAAGAACTATCTCAAAGAAGATCCTTCCCTCGGAACACCCGTCGATTCTGGCACAGTCGATCAGGTCTCTGGGGACCTTGAGGATGCTCTGCCTCATAATGAATACCCCCATAGCCGTAGGCAGGGGAAGTATCAGAGCCATATAGGTGTTCAGCCATCCCAGCTTCCTCATAATTACATAGAGGGGAAG
>CAYSGC010000069.1:10674-12933 GCA_964430145.1 uncultured Fusobacteriaceae bacterium
TCCTCCTAATATACCTCCGACCTTTCCCTCTTGAGCAGTCCCCTTTGGAGGATAGCTGCTACAGCTGAGAATAAGAGAAGTATGTTTGCCATGGTCATGGCGTATCCTGCATTAAAGTTCTTAAAAGCGTTGTTGTAGATGTGAAGCACCAGGGTCATAGATGCATTCCCCGGCCCTCCCCCAGTGAGGGTGTAGATGAGGTCAAAGGTCTGAAGGGACCACACTATACCCAGAAAAACCACCATTATGGTAGTAGGGGCCAGAAGGGGAAGGGTGATATGGTAGAAAACCCTCAGCCTCCCTGCTCCGTCAACCCTGGCAGCCTCCATATAGTTCTGGGGAATCTCCATGAGCCCGGCTATATAGAGAACCATAAAGTAGCCTGTATTCTTCCACACTGTTATTCCCATAAGAACAAATAACACTATAGAGGAATCTCCAAGCCAGTTGGGCTGAGTAATATTCAACAGCTCCAGTATCATATTGAGGGGAGAGCCCTCTCCATTTAAGATTATCCTCCACACAATGCTTACCAGTACCATAGAGGAGATCACAGGGATAAACATAGCTCCCTTTACAAATTCTGTGAGTCTGCTCTTCCCCCTGCTCACAAGCCAGGTGGCCATAATAAGGGATATGATAGTCTGAGCCGGCACAACTCCCAGGGTAAAGATGAAGGTATTTTTCAAAGATACTCTAAAAACCTTGTCCTCCAAGAGGGATCTGTAGTTGGATATCCCTATAAAGTTGGGATCCTTTATTATGTTGTAATCAGTGAAACTAAAGTAAAGAGAAAGTAATATGGGAACTACATAAAAAGTAAATAGGATAAGGCTGAGAGGCCCTATGAATCCATAGGGCTTTCCCCTCCCTGCCAGTCTTTTTATGCAGAACATTCTCCTTGGTTTTTCAATTTTTAAAAGTATTTCTGCATTCTGCATATGCTTCTCCTCTTATTTAGCAAGTAATCTGTTGGAGTAGTCAGCTGCTTCATCCAGAGCTTCCTGGGCACTCTTCTCTCCAGCAATCATCATCTGAAGCTGCTTCCATAGATACTCATAGATCTCTACTCCGTGAGGCCCTACCACAAGTGGTCTGTAGATTCCCTCTTTTGTTTCCACAATCTCCTTCATCCTTGGGTCACCCTGGTATGGCTCCCCTTTGGCAATTGGAGCTCTCGGGTGGTGTTTGTGGAACTTAGTCATAGATTCAGTGCTCAGCATATGCTGAATTAATTCAAAGGCAAGATCCTTGTCCTTAGCTCCCGACATAAGTACCAGCTGATCTACCGACGCAAATGTACCCATATCCACATCCTTAAGAGAAAGGATCATACCATAATCAAGATCTGGGAATGACTTATCCAGTATCTCCCCTGCTGCAGATGAAAGCCAGATTGAAAATAGTGATTTTCCTGGACCAAAGGTAGTCTGAAGCATCTCCTTGTTTGTCTGAGCCATATGGTATGGAGGCAGTACATCGTATTTAAATTTAAGGTCGTGAAGGAACTGAGCTGTCTTAACTCCAGCTTCATTGTTAAACTTTACACTCTTAAGGTCATCGTTGAAGATATCTCCTCCAGCCTGCCAGAGGAAACCATACCAGTTCCAGTTAAGATCTCCAAAGAATGGTGCTCCCCACCCCTGTGAGAATCCCCACTGATCTGTCTTACCATCTCCATTGGTATCCTTAGTTGCCTTAACTGCACATCTGATAAAGTCCTCCCATGTAACTGGAACATCTTCACCAATAGAAGCTAGGATCTCCTTGTTGTAGTAGATAACAGCAGGGTTAGCAGCCTCTATTCCAAGTCCGTACATTCCCCCCATCATTTCTCCGTGCTTGATATAGATGAACTTCTCATAGTCCTCTTTTGTAAGGTATGGAGTAAGGTCCTCTACAGCTCCCATCTCAATAAACTGTGGGAACATCTCAGCGTACATATATCCCACATCTGGACCCTGTCCAGAAGCGATTCCCGCAGCATACTTCTCCGGGTAGTTCTCCCATGGGATAATCTCAAGCTCTATATCTACGTTGTGAGCTTCTTCAAACTCATTTAGGATAGGCTCCCATACAGCTCTGTCATTTTCCCCGATGGGAGGGAGCCATACTACTACCTTTTCCTTTTTGCTTTTCTTTCCGAAGAAGGCCAGTGCCTCCCTGCTTCCTGCTGATAGAACAACAACCATCGTTAAAATTAATGCTAATACTCTTTTCATCTCATCTCCTTATATCTTATTTATTTTCAGGTATTCC
>CAYSGC010000070.1:0-12835 GCA_964430145.1 uncultured Fusobacteriaceae bacterium
GCTGGCTTGTTCAGTGATTAAGTTTTGGAGAAAACACAAAATGGGTTACATTACCTAGGGAGAGACTGAAAGATAGTCTTTGTGTACAGCTTTCCAGAGAGGAGCTTGTTATCCAGTAAAAATACCGACCCCGAGTCATCTACAGTTCTTATTAGCCTTCCTATTCCCTGCCTTAGAGTATTTATCATTTTAGGCACAGAATAATCCATAAATGGGTTCTTCCCTATACTCTTTAGATATTTCTCTACCTTTGTATTCTCCCAGGTTAGTGCATCAAAGGGTAAGCCTGCTATTACCAGATATTTTAACTTGTCCCCCTTAATATCCATCCCGGTCCAGCAGCTCTTTACTCCTAGTAAGATTCCTTCTCTGTCCTTAAAAAAGTTCTCCTTGAAGTTGGGATTTTCTCTATGTTGTCTGTGGATACTATATTCTGTTAATTGCTCTGCTACACTGTTCATTGTTTTTACTGAGGTAAACAGCACTACTATTCCCTCCCCAGGCTTCCTTTTGGCATCCAGCCTCCTTATAACTCTGGCCACCTTATCCGGGTAATCTTCAGTATTCTTATCATAATCCTGGGAGCACCAGAGCTTCATCTGCTTTTTAAAGTCAAAAACAGTTCCAACATCTAAGGTTCTGTGGATGGTAAAGTCCTTGCCGATGAAGTTTCTAAAGTACTTAAGATCTTCCTTACCTTCAAAAATAGTTGCTGAAGTGAAGATTATACTCTTAAAGGCGTTGTCCAGCTTCATAAAAAACTTGGACACATCTATCTGCTTTATATTTAGAGAGGTTTTACTGAAGGAGTAGTATTCCTTAATACTGCCTCCCTCCCTGGCTCCCTTTACTGCTTTGTTATAGCTCTCTATCTGTTTATTCAGGGATTTACAGGCCTTTTCTATCTTTTCATCAGCTTTTAAGACAGGAACGGTCTTGATGTAGCCAAATTTTTCTGCTATCTCCTCTGTGAATTCCATGTCCTCCTCTATATCCTTGGATACTTCCTCCAATACTTCCTTGAACTTATCTATAGACATACGGAGCTTTTCATCCGTCATATTTCCTTCGTCTGCTGTCTGCTTCATCCCCCTTGGGGTTACCTGAGAGGAGAGGGTTCTTCTTACATCATCTGACAGCTCATGGGCCTCATCGAAAACTGCGTACTCAAACTCTCCCATAATTATTCCGTCGAGTTCTATATTTAATACTGTAAGTGTATTATTAGCTATTATTATATCGGCATCAAGGGCCTCTAACCTCTTTCTTCTGGGGATACACTCATCATAGAAGGTGCAAGACCTTCCCTTGCACAGCTCACTCTCTGTATAGAACTCACCGCTGACATATGGAGCTACTAATTCTAAGTTGTCATTTACGCATTCCCTTACTTCATAACCATTTTTATCTAATTTTTCTAAGCAGGGATAGGAAGTCCTCCCCTTTATCATAGCTATCTCTAGTTCAAACATCTTTTCTATTATATGCCTGTCATTCCATAACTGGCTTTGGAGGTTTTTAGTCCCAACACTGACTAGTCCTCTTATCTTTTTTTTGCTTCTTTTTAGCTGGAAAGCCAGGGGGATGAGATATCCTAAGGATTTTCCAACTCCCGTTCCCGCTTCTACTACAAGATTTTCATTGGATTTAAGGGTATCGAATACCTCTCTGGCCATCTTTATCTGCTGTTTTCTTGGTTTATAGCTTTTTCCATATTCGTTATTTAGTTCTCCGCCGATCTCATAATATCTACCTATCATCTTATGCACCTGTCCTATTGCTTCTTTTATTCCTCTATTATACCAATTAATTCTGTTATAAAAAACCATTACATGAGGTTAGAAAGAATAGAACATCACGCTTCTTTTTGTTTAAAAAGCTATCTCTTGAAGATATAACTTAAAGACCTTTGAAAAAAGCCAGTGGAACAGGTAGAATAATTGAAATGATTTGCAGGAACTTAAGGCGTACTTAACTTAGCAGGTAACGTGTCCAGGCAAATAAAGGCATAGACTTATTTAAGTGTAAAGGATGTTCTCTAAGTGATAATAAAAAGGCAATAAAATTTAAAAAGGGTGGAGGGGCGCCTCCACCATTTTTAAATTTTAGATACCTGACATATCATCCTTCAGTCAACTCTGTCAAAAAATTGACTTCAGTAAGAAATTTATACCTCCTCTCTTTTCAATTACTTGCCTTTAGATTTTTCAATTAAATTTAAAATCTCTCTTCTCTTATCCTCCGATGGCAGATTAAAAGCCCACTCCTCAATATCTTTAGAATGCCACCTTATATGTTTTTTTCTTTTGGATATTAAATCATTTATCTCATCCACCTCTTTGGATGCATTCATATTCAATACCTCCTTTGCAATATACTCCAGCATTGTAAAGATAAACTTGTCTTCATCTCTTCTGCTTAAGGTATTTTCCAAAGTCACTTCCAAAGACTCTTTAAACCTATTTGTAATTATCAGAATTTCTTTAAGATTTAAGATGGAATCTACATCTGGATGAAGTTCAATGGATTTTTTATAACACTGGATTGCGTCTTCATACCTGCCTACCTCAAAGTAAGCAAACCCCAGATCAATATGCGCCAAATGATTCTCAGGATTTATTTCAACTGCTTTTTTGTATGACTTGATAAGGGCATTTTCCTCATATTGCTCTGCACTTGTAGAAGAGGGGGCGAGATCTGTGAGGTCATCTGCTTTTATTTCTTCAAAATCCTTTAAGGTGTCTGATAAAAATTCTAAATTAAGCCCCTTTGACATCTCTATTAGATTTAAAATTTCTACTCTTTTTTCCTCCACCGGTAGCTTTGAAATCCACTCTTCGATATCTTCAGAATGCCACCTTATATGTTTTTTTCTTCTGGATATTAAATCATTTATCTCATCCAGATCCTTAGATGTATCCATATCCAATACTTTTCTTGCAATGTACTCAAGCATCATAAATATAAACTTGTCTTCCTCTCTTCTGCTTAAAGAGTTCTCTAAAGTTACCTCCAAGGACTCTTGAAGTTTATTTGTGATTATTAGAGCTTCCTTAAGGTTTAATATGGAATCAGCACCTGGATGGAGTTCAATGGATCTTCTATAACACTCAATAGCTTCCTCATGCCTGCCCATCTCGAAGTAGGTAACCCCTAAATCAATATATGCCAGATGATCTTCAGGATTTGTTTCAATAGCTCTTTCATATGATTTAAGAAGAGTTTCTTCCTCAAATTCCTCTACATCCTCAGAGGAAAGTTTATGTTCTGTGGAGTCATTATATGTTTTTACTCTTTCAGGCACCTTTTCTGGCTCCATGGATTCTCTAACTTTATCTGAAGTGGTTGGTGCATCTTCTAAATTAGGACTCTCAGAATCATTGGCGGAATCTACTTCAGCAGACTTTTTGCTTGCTTTGCCGGATTCTTTATGGGGTTTTTTAAATGATACAATAGCTTCCTGGTATTTCTTCAAGCTGTCATAAACAGCCTCTAAGTTACTGTAAGCCATATTGTTATCTGGGTTTAATTCTATAGACTTTTTACATGCCTCAATGGCATCATTAAATTTATTGAACTTCCCATAGATATACCCTAAATCTGCATAGGCCATATCATTGTCTGGGTTTAATTCTATAGATCTTTCGCAAGCCTCGATGGCTTTATCATATTCATTTAATTTACTATAGATATATCCTAAGCTTGCATAGGCAGCGTCATTATCCTGATTTAGTTTAATTGCCTCTTTACAGGATTTGATAGCTTCCTCATATCTGTCTAAATATCCGTAAGCGCTTTCTAGATCAGTATATATCTTATCATTGGCAGGATCTAATTTAACAGCTTCCTTATATGCTTCCACAGCTTCTTCATACCTGCCTAGTTTGCTGCAGGCACCTCCCAGCTTAGTATAAACATCACTATGAGGGTTAAGTTTAACAGCTTCCTTATATGCTTCCACAGCTTCCTCATACCTGCCTAGCTTGTCACAGGCTCTTCCCAGGTTGGTATAAACATCACTATGAGGGTTAAGTTTAACAGCTTCCTTATATGCTTCCACAGCCTCTTCATACCTGCCTAGTTTGTAGCAGCCCCTTCCCAGGTCAGCATATATACCACTCTCAGGACTTAGTTTAACAGTTTCCTCATAAGCTTCTACAGCTTCCTCATACCTGTCTAGCTTATCATAGGCGGTTCCTAGATCAGCATATGCAGTGGCGTTGGATGGGTTAAGTTTAATGGCTTCATTACACGCTTTGATGGTTTCCTCATATTTATCTAATTTCCTGTAGATATACCCTAAGTTAGCATGTGCTACATCGTTATCCGGATTTAGTTTAATGGCATTATTACATGCCTCAATGGCCTCCTCATATCTGTTTAACCTACCATGGGCATACCCTAAGTTAGCATAGGCTTCATCATTATCTGGATTCAGTTCAATGGATCTTTCACATGCCTCTGCCGCTTCCTCATATTTGTTTAATTTGCTATAGACATATCCTAAGTTAGCATAGGCCATATCATTATTAGGATTCAGTTCAATGGATCTTTCACATGCCTCAATAGCTTCCTCATATCTGTTTAATTTTCCATATACATATCCCAAACTTGCATAGGTTGTATTGTTGTCTATATCTATTTTAATAGCTTCATTATATGCTTTGATAGCTTCCTCATACCTGTTTAAATTCCTGTAGATGTATCCCAAACTTACATATATCTCGGCATTATCTGGTTTAAGTTTAATAGCTTCTGTATATGCCTCAATGGCCTCCTCGCATCTATTGGTTTTATGGTAGGTATATCCCAAGTTAGCATAGGCGCTATCATTATCTGGATTTAGTTTAATGGCATTATTACACGCCTCAATGGCCTCCTCATATCTGTTTAACCTGCCATAGACATATCCCAAGTTAGCATGGGCGCTGTCATTTGATGGGTTTAATTTAATAGCGTTGTTACACGCCTCTACAGCCTCTTCATATCTGTTTAACTTGCTATGGACATACCCTAAACTTGCATAGGCGCTATCATTATCTGGATTAAGTTCAATGGCATTTTCACATGCTTCCACAGCTTCTTCGTGTCTGTCTAAACTGTTATAGATATACCCTAGACTTGCATAGGCGCTATCATTTGATGGATTTACCTTGATAGCACTTTTACATGCCACGATAGCTTCCTCATATTTATTTAAATTATAGTAAGCATATCCCAAGTGAGCATATACTCCATCATTGTGAGGATTTAATTCAATTGCACTTTTACAAGCCTCCACAGCCTCTTTAAACTTATTTGAACAAACATAAGCAAATCCTAAATTAATGTATCCTTTATCATTGGTGGGATTTATCCTGACAGCTTCCCTATACACCTCAATAGATTTATCATACCTGTTTAAGTTGTGGTATGCAGACCCTAAATTAATGTATACCTCATGATTATTTGGATTTATTTTGATAGCTTTCTTATATGCTTCAACAGCTTCATGGTAATTGTTTAAGCTGTAGTAGGCATCTCCCAAGTGAACATATGCCTCGTGGTTATCGGAAGTTTTCTGGATAACCTTCTTATATACCTTTATAGCCTCATTGTATTTATTTAAGTTATAGTAGGCATCTCCTAAATTAGTATATACCTCATCATTGTCAGGGTTTATTTTGATAGCTTCCTTATATGCTTCCACAGCCTCATTGTACTTATTTAGATTGCCATACGCAGCCCCTAACTCAATATAAGCGAGATTGTTGTTGGGAGATATATTGATGGATTTTTTATATGTTTCCACAGCTTCATTATATTTTCTCAAATCCCTGTGAGAACTTCCAATATTAATATAAATTCTGGATTTTAAAATTTTTTTATCCTCATGAGATAGATCATCTTTTTTTTCTATCTCTGAAATCAACTCTTCAAATAACCTTACCCTTTCATTGGGAAATTTGATTATACCTATATCTATTATCTTGACATTTATACTATTCAAATAAAGTAGATCTTCCAATTCCTTTTTAAATTTTTCCACTTTTTTATCTGTATTTTCCTCCATAGATTTTTTAGCTTCCTCTATGGATTCCTTTATTGTCTCTCTAATATGTTCTTCAAATTTATCCTTGGACTCCCCTAACATAATAAAGTTTTTCATAGTCTTCACCTCAATACATAATTTTATTTCGTCATCATTATGAACAATACTTTCACCGGCAAAAAATCTATAAACAGAAGCAACCCATCAAACAAATATACAATATATCTAGAGAACTCCTCCTTTTTTTGACTAAATGTCATAGTTTTTAATGACTTTATATAAAAATATACAAAAGTTATTTATTTTGTTTTTTATAGAATTCTGTAATCAGGTCTGGAAAGGGGTATTTAATATATAGTTGTTGAACTCTTTACTTTGAACTTAAATATTTTAATACCTGTAAAAATAGGAGCATAGAGGGGTTAATTTTTAAAAAAGAATCTATCGTACTTTATTGAAAGTTTGAGGAGGGAGCAATGACTATGAACTAGGATGAGAGTATATCATCTTCTAAGTTTACCTCGGGTAAACTTAGAAGATGTAGCACTTATACCTTAAATACTAAATAATATGCCAACTATATTCAGAGATGCTCAGAATATAAAAAGGAGAGATTCTATCTCTCCTTGAAACTTCTGTAATAGATTTCAAATATTTATTCTATTAATCCAGATGCTTTTTTCCCCATGTATTTAGGGCATCCAGCATAGTTTTCAGCTCCTCTCCCTTAGGGGTCAGTGAATACTCTACCTTAGGAGGAATAACAGGAAAGATCTCCCTGTGAACAATCCCCTTCTCCTCGAGGTTTCTGAGTCTTTCAGTAAGGGTTTTGGGACTTATACCTTTAAGCAGGTACTGGAGCTCCTTAAACCTTTTTCTGTCACCCATAAGAGCATGGATAATAAGAAAGGTCCACTTGTTCCCAAGAAATTTTAAAGTTGCTTCTATCTTACATGGCTTATCCCCGCTACATATCTCCTTTGATTTAGACGGTTTATCATTCATACTTACCTTTTACCTCCTTACTTTCTAAAATGAAACTATGTTACTAAAAGTAAATAATATTACCAAAATGCAACTACTTTAATAATTATCCTACCTGTGCTAGATTATATCATATCTCAGGGGTTATAACTATTTTAAAGACATAAAGTTGCTAGGAGGAGTAAAGATGATTCTAATTATAGCCAAGGCTTTAGTTAAACATGAAAATTTAGAGTTATTTAAAAGGGAAGCTCTGGAGCTGGTTAAAAACAGCAGGGAAGAGGATGGATGTATAGAGTATTCCCTTTATGAGGATCAAGAAAAAACTTCGGTTTTGACCTTTGTGGAGAAGTGGAGGGACAGAGAAGCTATTGAAAAGCATGAGGGAACGGAGTTTTTTAAGGAGAAGATAGGAAGGTTGATAAGCTATTCTGAAAATATAGAGATCTCCCTAAATAGAGAGGTTATACAGAGGTAAGATGGAGGCCAGTAAGGCAGAAAGATAAAATAGAAGAAAAAAATTAAAATAGAGGTGAGGCAGGTATGAAGAAAAAATTTATAGAGGCAATGAACAGAAGATATGCATGCAAGGAGTTTGATATTGAAAGAAGGATCACCGATGAAGACTTTAACTTTATAATGGAAGCCGGGAGGTTATCTCCGAGCTCCTTTGGATTTGAGCCGTGGCAGTTTTTGGTAATAACCGACCCGAAGATGAAGGAGGAGGTTACTGAGTTTTCCTGGGGCGGAAGGGACAGAGCCACAGGGGCCAGCCATTTTCTTGTTGCTCTTACCAGAAAGGGAGAGATGAAACACGACTCGGAGTACCTCAATAATTTTATGAGGGATGTACAAAAACTCCCAGAAGATATAATTCAAATGAAAACAAGCTTTTTTAGGGACTTTCAGGAAAAAGACTTTAACTTGCTGGCAAATGAAAGAACACTGTCCGACTGGGCAAATAAGCAGAGCTATATAGCAATGGGGAATATGCTAACAGCAGGTGCCATAGCTGGAGTAGACTCCTGCCCTATCGAGGGATTCCACAAGGAGAAAACAGAGAAGATACTGGCTGAGAAGTTTGATATAGATATGGAGAAGTTTGATCTTTCCTATATGATAGCCTTTGGATACGCCAAGGATCCAGAGAATAAGTTTCCAAAGACAAGAAGAGGGATGGAGGACGTAGTAAGATATCTTTAATCTCTGTTTAAAAGATTCGGCAATTACCGGTGGTCTCCTTTCCTTTCCTTTCCTTTGCAGATGGAGCCATATGAAATGCAGGGACAGCTCTTTCTTGTGGGAGGAGCTGGAGCTCTTGGAGTAGATAATCTTTATAAAGGGAATAGGGATGCTGAAAGGGGAAAGGTTTTTTCTGAGACTTACCTTATGTATGGAAAATTTCAGATACCTGCAGGGATCTATGAGAGAAGATGGGTTGTATTAAATCTAAAGGATAAGGAGAAGCTTCCAAAGGAGATACTTCTTAGTTATAAATACAATGGTGCAGAGGAGACTCTGGCAGTTCCTTTGAAGTGGTAGCCTGAAGATCTATCCTTTAAGAAAAAAGAACTTTCAATTTGAAGGATAGGTGTTAAAAAGGCTGAGATTTTCCTCAGCCTTTATTAGTTTGGCATAAAAACACTGATGCCTATAGGAATTATTTTTTACAGAATATGCTCCAAAGCCTCTTCCAGGTCCTTTACCAGATACTGTCCTCAAGCTCTGCAGATATTCTTATAGTTCCCAGGAAGATTCCCATGGCTTCAAATTGTTCCTTGGGAAGTTCCTTTAGGTAACTCATGGCAGAGACATAGATAAGGTTTTTTGTTTTTCTTTTAGCTCATATTAGGGATCAGATTTAAATCCGAGGTATAAGCATCTAGAAAGTTATCTTCATAAACATCTTTAAAAAGTACACTGGGGTAACACCAGAGAAGTATAAAAAATCCCTTTAAAGAAGATATCTAACGTAGGAGAGTTTATAGTTAGGTGCCAGAGAGGGAAAGAAAAATTAAAAATGAATGGAGGGCTGAGGTTATTCACTTTAAAAATACTGGGTGAGTAGAGGCATGAGCAGTATTTTATGAATAGCTGAGGGAGGGGAGGTTAGATTTTTTTTCTTCCATAGAGGATAATACCTATATAAGGAAGCCACACCTAACCACTTAACATACAGCTCCTTCTAAGGAGCAGAGTTCTGGAGTAGGCGCCCTCCTCTCCAGAAAACCCTTGCTTTTATTTGAGAGGAAAGAGAGCCGTTTGGCTCTCTTTTCTGTTGTAGGCATAAATAAAGAGAGGAAAAGCCAGGATAAGCCTTTTCCTCTCCTTAAACTTCTCTGAAGCTACCTCTCCATAGAAGTCTTCCTCATAATGTCCCAGAGCTTTTCTACACCCCTTACCTTGAATAGGAACCTCATAAGATACCTGAGGTCTGTTTCATCTATAGGGTATCCATTTTCCCTGAGGATCTTAAAGCCTTCAATAAGGTCTTCATATATCCCTTTCATATACTTCCCTAAAAACTCCCTGTTTTCCTCAGATCCTATGCTAAAGGAATCTCGCAAAAGATCCTCTTTCCTGTAGTTAAAGTCCTCCATAAGGTGGGCAACAGCCAGGTTAACCTTATTATCCCTTAAATCTTCCTCAATATCGCAGAGGTCATCCAGGGCCTGAAGGGCCATTCCCACCCTGTAAAGCCCCCTTCCATAGGCAGTAAGCTTTTCAGAGTTCTCAAGGACCTTGGGGCAGCAGAGGGCCAGTTCTAAAAGCTCCCCTCCGATAGCCCTGTGAATCTCCTCCCTGATATAGTCTCTCTCAGGATAGGTAGTATATAATCCCCCTTCTCTTTTCCCCTCTCCCATAGCAATCCTCTGAATCCTATCAATGATCTCTATATCGGCTCTGCTGTTATCCCCCAGTTCCTCAAGGATTCTGTGTATTACATTGTAGGAAGCCAGGGTAATAAGGGAGTTATTGATAGTATGGTTATCTAAACTTCTTAAAAATATGATCCCCTTATTCTCCTTGTCGATGATATTATCCACAGATGTGATGATTTGTCTGAGGCAGCTGAGTAGACTGGTATAGAGTACTACCCGTTTCTCTGAAATACTAGCGCTCTTTAATATACTTGTCATGAGGATAGAAAAAAAATTGTTTTTAAAGTGATCTAAGAAGTCCCTCTCCCTCCAAGAATACCTCAGATCCTCCTTAAAGGTAAAGGCATTGAACCTCTCCTCAAGGTCGCGATTACTCTCTAAATATAGTTTATATGAGTCATTAAACAGAAGGATAAGCTTCTTTCCCCTTAGTATTCTTTCAAAATGCATACCTTCCCCTTCTTTTTTCTAAATTTATTTTAATTCCTTCTTAGACATAGTAAAATCACCGGTTTCTCCAGCTTCAGCTTTTTTCAAAAGAAACTTCATTTGCTTTTTAAAGTGGTTAACAGAATCAGTGGCTCCGGCGATACTGTCCATTTCCTCAAGGTTTCCATTGGCTTTAAAGTAGTTTTCAGGTATCTTTCTAGAATATTCTTCGGGGTTGGAACCGGATTTTTTTAGCATCTTTTCATTGTACCAGTCATCCTGGGAAGCTAGACTGCCATCCTTTTTAACCCTGTCATGGGATGCTTCTACAACCCTTCCATCTTCCACAAGAATTTCGGTTTTTGGATACCAGAACCATATACTCTTGTCTGTCTGTACACTATACCTTCCATCCTTTAATTCAGCTCCAGCTGCTACTGCAGATATAACAGCAAAGGCTATAAGTAACTTTTTCATAAGGCACCCTCCGTTAATTGTTTTTTACCTCTTCTGATTTAGGGAAGCCAGACCGTGAAAGTTGATCTGGCTACTTTATCATCTAAGTATAATCCTTATCCTCCCTGAAAAGCAAGTCACATCCACTGATTTTTTAAATTTAGCAGACCCGGATATACTAAGGACTCAAAATTTTAACAGCAGGTAAAACAGAAATCTAAAGAAGGAAAAAGTTCCTTGAGAAGGGACAGCAGTTCATTTAAATTGACAGCACAAAAGATTTTAAAGTGTAATAATCTATCGTTTTTAACTCTGAATGATGGATTTAGAGGTTGGATAAAAAGAACAAAATCGATAAAAGGATTGGAGAGATTATGAAAAAAGCAGCTTGGATATTGATATTAGTATTTGCTTTGGCTGGGTGTACCAGTGCAAGATTTGATGAAGAGACGCTGCTTCACTCTAAAACTCATACAAGATTTGATGAGGACGGGTATGATTTTTTCGGGTATAATGCATCGGGATATGACAGGAACAACTTTAATTCCCACGGAATCAACTTAGAAACAGGGACTATATATAGCAGGGATGGTTATGACAAGGACGGTTACGATAGAGATGGTTACGATATATTGGGGTATGACAGAGAGGGAATAGACAAAAATGGAAGCTATAAGGGATACAGAGTAAAGTTTGAGACGGAAGGATATGCAGAGGGGATCCTGTCAGGGAAGTGTTACTACAAAAACTTTAAGGTAGACGGAGAGAGCACTACCTTTAAAAGGTTTATGGAACTTCGTGGCTCCAAACACAGGATAGAGTACACGTTATTTCACAAAAATGACTTCGGCACCCACATAAATGAATCTCAAGTTGTGAAGACCATAGACCTTTCCAAGGGACATAAAGATACCCTGGTAGTAACTCTTTCCAGCGAAGAGGTGATCATCAACTAGGAGTTAAAGAGTAAAAAAAGCTGCCGGCTATGGCAGCTATTTTATTGTTAAGGAAAGTATAGAATTTATAAAAAAATTACCTTAAGTAACTTAAGTTGCTATCTTTAGGTGAAATTCAAGACATTTGCCACTAATGACACAAATTAAAATGTAAAGCAAGTGGGAAGCATTTTCACAAATGGGGTATTTTTAATTTTGCTCAATTGAATAAAGTACTTTTATTTAGAAAATTCGTGTAAATTCGTGGCTAAAAAAGATTTTTTGTTTTAAGAATTTTTAGTGGGTTATTTCTTAAGTAGCAACTTATATTAAGTAATGAATGTTCCTAATGGTTATCAGGACGCAAGGCTACGTTGCTTTTTAGTGAAAAATTAAATAAAGTTCTTAATATACTCACTGTCCTTCATGAGCTCCTTTTCCCTAGCTCTCTCCCTTTCCAGGCCGCTCTCCTCTACAAACTTGATGATCTCCTCATCTGTAGGGAGGTAGGAGATTTGATACTCCACATTGTTTATGAGCTTCATATCGATCCTTGTCTTCTCTCCAAACCATGTTAGGATTACCTCTGTCTCCCTTACTTCCTTGCCGTCCTTGGATACAAGAGATGATCTTTCAGCAGAGCCTTGGGGAGCTCCATACTTATCCACAAGGATCTTCTGCATCTTAGTGTAGTTTGTGAGATCCCCATCCTTTATCTTCTGAGCATAGCTTCCCTTTATAAGCTTATCCTTAAGCATAACATACTCCACATCAAACTTTCCTGCAGATTTTAGTGTATCCTCAAAGGAGTATAGCTGCCTCTCCCAGTGATACTTTCCGTATTCCTGTACATCCTTTGAGACCTCCATTTTTTTATTCTTCTCGGTTTTCTTTATGGTAGCTAGGTCGGATCCCCACTCAACATTACGGAACCCCTCTCCAAAAGTATTAACTGTTAGTACAAGGGCAAGTGCCAGAGTGATCTTCTTCATAGATAGTACCTCCATATATTTTTAATTTTTTTAATCGGTTTATCTGAAGTTATCATTTTGACTGGATTAAAGAGAGAAAAGTTGTTTTAATTTGGTTAAAGTTTAATAAAAAAAAGTTAATGAAAA
>CAYSGC010000071.1:0-12778 GCA_964430145.1 uncultured Fusobacteriaceae bacterium
GACTCAACATAAAGTTTTTAATCTCCCCGTGGGTGTCCACACTATAGTTGTTTAAGACTAATTTCTCGTGCTTCAGTGTATCCTCTCCCTTGAATTCACAAAGGTTCCTTGAAAGGTTGCAGACGATAACATACCCCTGCTCTCCCTCCATTCTTGTGTATGCATAGATGTTTTTGTCCTCCTCCATAAGAAGCTTATAGTCTCCATAAAGAAGTTCCTTAGAGTCCCCTCTCAGTCTGATCATCTTCTTATAGAAGTTAAGAATTGAATTCTCATCCCTCAGTTCAGATTCAACATTTATACTCCTGTAGTTTTCATTGGTCCCTATCCAAGGAGTTCCACTTGTAAATCCTGCATTGGCAGTTTCATCCCACTGCATAGGTGTACGGGCATTGTCCCTTGAGCTCACCTTGAGGTTTTCAATGAAGGCCTCGCACTTCTTGCTCTCCTCAGATGCCTCATTGTATTCATTCAGGGTCCTTACATCCTTGTAGTCCTTGATACTAGGATAGGATACATTTGTCATCCCTATCTCCTGCCCCTGGAAGATAAACGGCGTTCCCTTCTGAAGGAAGTATACAGCACCAAAGGATTTTGCACACTGAAGCCTGTACTCTCCGTCATCTCCCCAGGTAGATACTGATCTTGGAATATCATGATTTTCAATATAGAGAGCATTCCACCCTATGTCATTGACTGTATTCTGCCACTTGCTCAGCACCTTCTTATATCCCACTACATCAAAGTCTCCGCTTGTATCTGCATTCCACAGGTCCAGGTGTTCAAACTGGAATATCATGTTGAACTTTCCGTCCTCGCTTCCAACCCACTCTCTGATATCCTCTAGATCTCCGACACTTACACCATTGGCCTCTCCCACAGTTACAATATCGTACTTGTCGAAGGTGTTCTCCTTGAGATCTCTAAGGTAGTTGTGGATCCCCGGCTGATTCATATGCTTCTTAAAAGAGGATACGTATCTTGTATTCTCCGGGTTAGGCATATCGGGGAAGCCATCCTCCTTTTTAATGTGGCTTATGGCATCCACTCTGAAACCATCTATTCCCTTATCCAGCCACCAGTTGATCATATTGTAGATCTCCTGTCTCATCTCAGCGTTCTCCCAGTTTAGATCCGGCTGTTTTTTAGAGAAGAGGTGGAGGTAGTATTGATCTGTATCCTCCATGTGCTCCCAGGCTGAGCCGCTAAAGATACTCTCCCAGTTGTTGGGCTCTGCTCCGTCCTTACCGTCTCTCCAGATATACCAGTCCCTCTTGGGATTATCTTTACTTGAGCTTGCTTCTACAAACCACTCGTGCTCATCACTTGTATGGTTTATTACAAGGTCTATTATAAGTTTCATCCCTCTCATATGAACCTCAGCAAGGAGCTCGTCAAAGTCTCCCATACTTCCAAATTCATCCAGGATATCCCTGTAGTCACTTATATCATACCCATTGTCATCGTTGGGTGATTTATACATTGGGCATATCCAGATTATATCTATTCCCAGTTCCTTCAGGTAATCCAGCTTTGAGATCACTCCCTGCAGATCTCCTATACCATCACCATTGGAATCCTTAAAGCTTCTGGGATATATCTGATACCCTACAGCTTCCTTCCACCAGTTCTTCTTCATGTGTTCCTCCTAGATAGACCCCCCAAGGATCTAAAATTTATTCTTTTGCGCAAACGTTTGCGCATTGATGTAAAATTTAAATACCCGACTCCCAGGTATTGTACAGTAATATTTATAACATTTTTTACCCCTGCTGTCCAGGCGAAACGTGTGTTTTTTTACAACTTTAGTCTTTTTATCGAACGAATGCTATATAAAAAGTGCGATAGATCCCTTTATACCAGCATCATTCCCTAGGGTCCCCTGCACTATCTCCATTCCCTTTAGGGTTACAGGCATAGCATAGTTTTTCAACTTTTCCCTTACGTTATCAAGGAGTATATCTCCAGCCAGCGCAACTCCTCCAGACAGGATAATTCTTTCAGGATTGATTATATTGAGAAGGTTTCCTATTCCCATAGCCAGGTATTTAGATGCATACTCCACTATATCCACGGAAAACTCATCTCCTGCCTTGGCACAGTCAAAGATATCCTTAGCTTCCACTTCCTCTATCCTTCCCTCTATCCTTTCAAAGAGCATATTCTGCTTATTTACCGCCAGACGGGATACAGCTTCCCTTATTATACCAGTTGCTGATGCATAGGCTTCAAAGCACCCTCTCTGACCGCAGCCACACAGAAGTCCCCCATCTACCAGTTTCATGTGTCCTATCTCTCCACCGGCACCTGCCACTCCCGAGATCAGCCTTCCATCTACTACTATTCCGCCCCCTACTCCAGTTCCAAGAGCCACAGTGATAGCTGTTCTGCTTCCTTTTCCTGCTCCAAACTTAGATTCTCCCATAGCTATTACATTTACATCATTTTCCAGTTTCGTCTCTACTCCTGATATCTTTTTCATAAGCTCAGCCAGGTTTATATTTGCCTCCCAAGGGAAGTTTGCAAAAAATCCTACCACTTCCTGGTTCATTACAGGCCCTGGAATACCTATTCCTATTCCCGCCAATGAATCTGAAGGTATCTTACTCTCTGTACAAAGTCTAACTGTCTCCTGCCAGATCCTTGTCATGGTTACCTCTACACCCTCATGGGAGTTGGTCTTTATGGAGTTCCTTACCAGGATCTCACCATCCTCACCTATAATTCCTATCTTTGTATTGGTACCTCCAAGGTCTACCCCTGCATAATATCTCATAGTTCCTCCTCTATCCTCTCTAGTTTCGTGTCCACGATCTTATAGTTGCTTTTATTGGTGTGGTTCAGTTTAGAAATGAGAAGGTTTATAGCTTCCTCACCCAGACCTGCTGAGTTTATATCCACCGAGGAAAATTTCGGTCCGAAGTTCCCCTGGGGATCTATCCTGTTGAAGCCAAGGATCTTCACATGGGCCCCGTCATTTTCAAGGAGATACTTTTGAGCTCCAAAGGCCAGTATGTCATCTGTACAGATCACACTGGTAATTCCAGGCTCCCTGAAGAGTTTTTTAGCTCCAGAGTATCCGCTGGCTCTGGTAAAGTCCTCCTCATATACGATGACGGTCTCTACTCCCCTTAGTTTGCTCTCCTCAACAAATCCCTTTTCTCTGTTGATGGATACTGTCCAGTTCCTCTTGGCCCCGATGAAACCTATCTTTTTGTGCCCCTCCTCTGAAAGAAGCTTTACAATGTTCCTCGCTGCTTCCTCATTGTCATTGTCCACCCAAAGGGTGTCCTCTGAGCTCTTCTCCTCGGGGGTTCCGATGACCACAAAGGGAAAGTTCTCCTCTTTGAGGTATTCTATACACCTGTCCCTCTTTCTGGCTGTGAGAAGGCATATACCATCCACGATATTCCTGGATATGTAGTTTTTTACCGCATCCAGCTCTCCCACTTCATCCCTGCCAAAGGCATACATTATGTGGTAGTTATTTTTTTCAGCTGCCACACTTATACCCTTCATAGCCTGAATAAAAAAGGGGTTGGAGAAGAGTGTATCTGCCTCATGGGGCATTACAACCCCTATTATCCTGCTTCTTCTGCTCACAAGACTCCTGGCCATAACATTTGGAGTGTATCCCAGTTTTTCTATGGATTTTCTGACCTTTTTCTTTGTGGCCTCTCCAATCCTTGGGCTGTCACTTATGACCCTTGATACTGTAGAAGGTGATACTCCTGCATCCCTAGCAACATCCTTTATGGTTACCTTCACCTCTTCACCTCCCAATAAAATTCTGTAACTAGAATATCATTTTTTTCCAGATAATGGAATAAACTTTTAAATAAAAAACACTTAACTTAAAAATCATTCCATCCACTAGTCTTACTTCAGTAGATCTTTTTAGGAGTTTATCGGTAGCCTTTTTTCCTTCAGGCAGCTCTTTAGAGGTGGCTCCAGATGAAGGAAATTCTCCCTCCACTGATCACATTAAATATCTCTCCATGAGAAAAACCCCTCGGGAATCACTCCGAAGGGTTTTATTGGGGTTTCATCAAAGATGAGTACGATATATAAAATTGAGCTCAGACCATGCACTAAGCTACACTTTTACCGTTTTTATCAGTTTTTGTATATACATTAATTGCCTCATACATGCTCTCTATCTCTTCCTCATAGTGAGAAAAGATATCTGTAATCTCTGGATCAAAGTGTGTCCCTCTGTCTCCAAGGATTATCTCTAGAGCTTCCTCATGGGTGAAGGCGTTCTTATATGGCCTCTCCATTCTCAGAGCATCATATACATCTGCAATGGCTACTATCCTTGCGCTCTGAGGGATATTCTCCTCCTCTAAACCATAGTAACCTGTACCATCCCACTTTTCATGGTGATACTTTATGATCTCTAATCCCTCTTGGGATACCTTAAGTCCCTCAAGAAGGTAGTAACCTATATCGGTATGCTTTTTCATCACATCAAATTCCTGGGATGTGAGTCTTCCTCTCTTATTTAAAATCTCCCTTGGAATTCCTATCTTTCCAATATCATGGAGTCTTGCAAAGAGACCTATCTCACTTGTTTCCCTTGGGGATTTTCCAAGTTTTTCGCATAGAAACTCAGATAACCTTCCCACCATCTCAAGGTGGAAGAGAGATTCACTGCTGTCCGACTGCTTCAGTCCCTCTAAAAGCTTTTTAATGAAGTGTCCCTCAAAGCTCTCTCTGGGATAAGCAGATGGAGCAGATGGAACACTTAGCTGTATTAAAGGTAGCTTCAATTCAGTTTCTATTAAGTTTTTTCTATTCATAACACTACCTCCTTTTCAGCAATTCATAGATACTCCATAATTCTCTCTATAATAATATAACCTAGAATTTTTAATATTTCAAGTTATTTTTGTAAAAAATACTTAAAAATAATGTTTTTTGTCAGCATATAAAATGACATAAATGCGAAGAAAAGCCAAAAAACAACATTTTATCAAAATCAGAAAATCTTTTTTTAGATTCAAGATTTCAATGTCTTTTTTTGATTTTTTTACTTTTTTGCTTAATTTTTTTAAGATATACATGAATTTCAGCAGATCTCATTCTGAGATCTGGAAGTAAACTGCTTCTAAATAGAGGAAAAATATGGTAAAATATCCTGGTAAATTAAATAAGACAGTTCATTTGTACCATCCTGTCTATAAATAAAACTAGGGCGAAATCTTTGGCAGATAATGTCAGGGGTCTTGTTTTAATTTATAGAGGGTACTTCCCTCTTTTTTTATTGCCCTATGAAAGGAAGATAAAATTAATGAAAAGAATAGGTTTAACAACTACAGTTCCCATTGAGGTGCTCCTGGCTGCAGGTTACTCCCCCATCGATCTCAACAACTTATTTGTAGTATCAGAGGACTACCACAAATATATTGAGATGGCTGAAAGGGACGGATTCCCTAAGAGTATGTGTGCCTGGATAAAGGGTATCTACGGAGCTTGTATCGATAACGATATAAAGGAGGTCCTTGGAGTTACCGAGGGGGACTGCTCCAATACCAAGACCCTTTTAGAGATCTTTAAGAAGAGGGGAATTGAGATCCATCCCTTTGGATACCCCCACTCCCACTCCAGGGAGGATGTAAGAGAGGAGCTTGACAGGTTTATGGAGTATATGGGAGTCACCCTGGAAGAGGCTGAGACCCAGAGAGAAAGAGTAAACAAGTTAAGAGCCAAAGCAAGGTATATAGATGAGATGACCCTGGATGGAAGGGCTACCGGCTTCGAAAACCACCTCCTCCAGCTGTGCTTCAGTGACTTTGACGGAGATATAGAGAGATATAACACCTTCTTGGATAGTAAGATAGAGGAGATCGAGTCCAGAACCCCTGTCCAGAAAAAGTTAAAGCTGGGATATCTGGGGATTCCTCCCATGCAGGGAGACCTCCACGACTATGTGGAAGCCCTGGATGCAAGGTTTGTCTACAACGAGGTGCAGAGGGAGTTTGCCTTCCCCAGAGCCCTTGGGGATAAAAATATCTATGAACAGTACCACAACTATACCTATACCTATGGAATGGATTTCAGGATGAAGGATATCAGGAAGCAGGTAGAGGAGAGGAAGCTGGACGGTATCATCCACTACACCCAGGCATTCTGCCACAGGGCTGTGGAGGACATCATCATAAAGAGCGAGCTGGATATCCCAATCCTAACAATAGAGGGGGATAAGTCCAATGTCCTGGATGCCAGAACAAAGCTGAGAATAGAGGCTTTCCTGGATATGCTGGGAGATATGAAGAGGGACAAATAAAGATTAAGAGGTGTCGCATTGAAAATAGTTGGAATAGATTTAGGAAGTAGAGAGGTTAAGATCGTCCTGGCAGAGGATGAAAGGATACTTCTCAAGAAGAAGATGAGTACCGTGTCCTTCTACAGGGATTACTGCAGGTATGAGGGAAGGATCGTTGTAGACCTGGATAAGCTGGGGCTTCACAATATAGACAGGGCTGTATCCACAGGATATGGCCGTAACAATACCGACCTCAGCAGGTTTGAGGCTATAAATGAGATAAAGGCCCATGTGTATGGTTCTGTATTTCAGTCCAGGGAGAGGGAGTTTATCCTCCTGGATATTGGGGGACAGGACGTTAAGGTGGTGAGGGTGGAAAAGGGGCTGGCTACAGACCTGGACCTAAACGACAAGTGTGCCGCTTCCTGCGGGAGGTACCTTGAGAATATGACAAGTGTACTTGAGGTTGATCTGGAGGAACTGGCTCGCCACCATACAGACCCTGTGGAGCTGAACTCCACCTGTGCTGTTTTTTCAGAGTCCGAGCTCATAGGAAAGATTGCTGAGGGGATATCCCTTGAGAGGCTGTGTGCAGGGGTTAACTACTCTATGTACAAAAGACTCAGGCCCCTTCTCACAAAATTCAAGGGAAGAAAGCTTATTGTAAGCGGGGGAGTAGCACAGAACCGGTCTATTGTTGAGTATTTAAAAGAGGACTACGATCAGGTAGAGGTAGTAGAGGATCCGCAGTTTAACGGAGCCATCGGCTGCTGCTACTATGGCTATAAGTTCAGGGAAAAGTAGTCTTTAAATAACGTTCATGTGTTGTGGATGTCCATCCTGGGGAGAGGGAACTATGATAAGAAAACGTATTGGAATAATGATTTTAGTATTAATATTTACAGCTACCTTCTGGTTTTCCTCTAAGCCCGCTGAGGAATCTGTGGGTCAGTCCTCTGGACTTCTTGTAAAACTCAGGATAGTTACCCAGGAGGAGATGGATAATATGACTCCCAGGTATGAATTCCTTGGAAATGCCATAAGGAAGGCAGCTCACTTCGGGCTCTATGCCATAGCAGGGGTTGGAGCCTTTATGGTGACTGGAAGTACTAAAAAAAGCGTTATCATTGTCTGTCTCATGGGTGGTTTTGACGAGGCGCACCAGTACTTCGTCCCCGGCAGAGGAGCACAACTAAGGGATGTAATCCTGGATACCTCTGGAGGAGCTGCCGGAGCTGCGCTTGCAGCCTTTATAGAGATTCAACAGACCACCTACAGAAGCAGATTAAAGTTAAGTAAAATATCTAAATAAATAAGGAGAACACTTTTATGTATATATTGAGAGCAGAGCACAGCTTTGACAGTGCACATTTTTTATCGGGATATGAGGGGAAGTGTGCCAACATCCACGGACACAGATGGAGAATTGTCGCCGAAGTATCTGGAGAAAAACTTGCCTCTGAGGGGCAGCTCAGAGGGATGGTTATCGACTTTGGAGACCTGAAGAGGGATGTAAAGAAGATGGTAGACGATCACGACCATGCACTTATTATAGAAAGAGGTACAATGAGGGAGATTACCCTTAACTGCCTCAAAGAGGACGGCTTCAATATAATCGAAATTCCCTTTAGGCCTACAGCTGAGGAGTTTTCAAGATACTTCTATGAGATACTGGAGGATAAGGGATATCAGGTAAAGAGGGTTACCGTATATGAAACTCCAACTAACTGCGCTACATATGAGAGAGGGAGATAGTCATGAATTACAAAGTAGTAGAAAAGTTTGTAAGTATAAACGGAGAGGGACAGAGGTCTGGGGAGCTGGCAGTCTTTATCAGACTTGCCGGCTGCAACCTAAGATGCAGCTACTGTGATACCATGTGGGCCAATGAAGAAGATGTAAAGTTTACTCCCATGAACAAGGAGGAAATCTATGACTATATCATCTCAACTGGTGTAAAAAATATAACCCTTACTGGGGGAGAACCCCTTATGGCAGATGGAGTCTCTGAGCTGATAGACCATATAACAAGGGATGAATCTCTTTTCCTTGAAATAGAGACCAATGGAAGCATCGACATTTCCCTGTTTAGAAAGAAGAGTGTGGACAACCTTTCCTTTACAATGGACTACAAAGGTGGAACTAGCAAAATGGAGAAGCATATGCTATTATCTAATTTTGAGGTTCTTTCACCGGCAGATACCGTTAAGTATGTAGTGGGGTCCAGAGAGGATCTTGTAAAAGCTAGGGACTTAATTGAAGAATATAATCTTGTGGAAAGGTGCAAGGTTTACTTCAGTTCTGTATATAAGGAGATCGAGCTAGATGAGATAGTTGAGTTTATGAAGGAGTTTAACTTAAACGGAGTAAGGCTACAGCTCCAAATGCATAAATTTATCTGGGACAGCGAGGAGAGAGGTGTATAAGGGATGGCTATAGATAAGAAGAAGATAGAGGAACACGTTAGAGGAATACTGGAAGCTCTGGGAGAGAACCCTGACAGAGAGGGTCTTATAGATACTCCCAAGAGAGTTGCCAATATGTATGAGGAAGTTTTTGAGGGGATAAAGTACTCCAACAGGGATATCGCTGAAAAGTTCGGTGTAACCTTTGAGGAAGAGGATATCTATACTGAGGAACACATGGATATGGTTATCATGAAGGATATCGAACTCTTCTCATACTGCGAGCACCACCTGGCTATGATGTACAATATGAAGGCAGCAGTGGCATACCTTCCCAATAAGAAGGTACTGGGACTGAGCAAGATTGCAAGGATTGCTGAGATGGCAGCCAAGAGACTGCAGCTTCAGGAGAGGATAGGTAAGGATATCGCAGAGATAATCTGTATGGCTACAGGTTCCGATGATGTGGCAGTCATCATAACCGGTGAGCATGGATGCATGACCACAAGGGGAATCAAGAAACCTGGAACTAAAACTACTACAACTACCCTTAGAGGTAGATTTGAAAGGGACAATGAACTGTTAAACAAGTTCTTAATGCTCTATAAAGCTTAAATTTTTAAAAGGATGTGAAGTAATGAAGGAACAGATCAATAAGGATAGATGTGTATTGGTATTCAGCGGCGGACAGGACAGCACTACCCTGCTGTTTCACGCTAAGAAGCTGTACAAGGAAGTTATTGCAGTTTCATTTAACTATGGTCAGAGACACGAGCAGGAGTTAGAGTGTGCCAAGGATCTCTGCAAAAAATACGAAGTCGAACACCATATCCTTGATATGGGGCTTCTAAATCAGCTGGCTCCCAATGCCCTTACAAGAACAGACTTAGAGGTTGAAAAAGGAGAGGTAGAAAAGGATAGCGTTCCCAATACCTTTGTGGACGGGAGAAATATGATCTTCCTTACTTTTGCTGCTATATTTGCAAAGCAGAGAGAGATTAATGTTATAATGACCGGTGTATCTCAGAGTGACTTCAGCGGATACCCTGACTGCAGGGATATCTTCATCAAGTCTCTGAACACTACCCTGAACCTGTCCATGGACTACCAGTTTGTTGTGGAAACTCCACTAATGTGGCTGGATAAAGCAGAGACATGGAATATGGCCTATGAGCTGGGAGTATTGGATATAATAAAAAATGAAACTCTTACATGCTATAACGGGGTTATTGGTAACGGATGCGGCGAGTGTCCTGCATGTACCCTTAGAAAAAATGGTTACCTGGAGTTTAAAGAGAAGTTTCTTAATAACTAAATAACTGAAAGCCCTTGGATAAAGATCCAAGGGCTTTTTCATTATTAAGAAAAGTATTAAACTATAGCTTAGTGTCACCATAAAACTCCTTTACACAGGGCTGAAAGAGGGGAAGGCCTCATGCTCCTTTTTATGTCCTCTTTTCATATGATATCAGAGAGGAGTTTTGTTCGTTTTTTATAAAAAATAAATGGACAATGAGTTTTTTAGACATATTTTGAATATAGTGCAATATTTCCTTGCATTAAATTTCCAAATAAACTAAAATAATATCAGATTAAAGGTTCCTAGATGGATAGGATGAAAAGGGAAGAGGAGTGAGATTCTCCCGCGGTCCCGCCACTGTAATGCTGACGAAAATACATAACCACTGGGTAATCGGGAAGGGTATTAGTAGGATGAAGCTAAGTCAGGAGACCTGCCTTTATTTTATATCACTTGCGAGGACGAGAAGATATTTTTTAGTAATTTAATTACTCGGAGGATGTGTTTAAGGCATTGATCACAGAACCTCTATAAAAGTATCTGAAAGCAACCTCTTGTTGCTTTTTTTTATTTTTGACCTAAAAAATATGAAAGTGGTGAAGTAATGGAAAAACAAAGATTTAGAGGATGGCTTGTAGGGGGAGGTATAGTTTTATTTATATCTATTCTGCTCTACTCCTCCATGGGGTTTATGAAGCTCCCTGTAGGAGATGTATTTAAGGTGATATTTAATATAAACGACCCTGCCATTGGAGAGACCCCTGCATTTATCATAAAGGAGGTAAGGCTCCCGAGAATTGCAGTTTCTATGATTGCCGGAGCAGCCCTGAGCCTCAGCGGACTGGTATTTCAGGGAGTTCTATTAAATCCTCTTGCAGACCCCTATACCCTGGGAATCTCAGCTGGAGCATCCTTTGGAGCAGCTCTTGGAATCATCCTGGGAGTAAGCTTTTTGGGAGTATTTACCGTTCCCTTTCTGGCGTTTATATTCTCACTAGTGAGTCTCTACACAGTTATGAAGATGGCCTCATTCAGCGGAAAGATAAACTCCATTTCCCTGATTCTTTCGGGGGTTATTGTGGGATCATTCTTCTCAGCGGGGCTGAGCTTTACCAAGTATATTGCCGGGGATGATGTGGCATCTATAGTCTTCTGGCTAATGGGAAGCTTCTCATCCAAGACCTGGCCAGAGGCATATATCCTGGGAGGAACTACCCTGGCTGCCATATCGATCTTTCTCTACTACGGGGATGAACTGAATATCATCACCCTGGGAGAGAAGAATGCCATTGCCATGGGGGTGGACACAAGTAAGGTAAGAAAGATCCTTCTTATTACCGCCTCGATCCTTTCTGCTGTGGCTGTTTCAGTATGCGGGATTATAGGATTTGTAGGACTCATCGTTCCACATCTTATGAGATTTTTAGTGGGTACCGACAACAGAAAGCTTACCCTCATATGTGCTGTATGGGGAGCTATCATCCTCTCTGCTGCAGATAATATGGTAAGAGCTGTTCTTCCCAATGAAATACCCATCGGTATAATGACAGCTTTGTTGGGAGCACCATTCTTTGCCTTCATCTTTAGAAAGAAGCTGAGAGGGGGAAGACTGTAATGATAAAGACTAAGGATATAAGGTACTCTGTTCCCGGTAAAGAGATAATCAAGGGGATAGATATCAAGATAGAAAAAGGAAAATTTTACGGAATCCTGGGGCCCAACGGAAGCGGAAAGACGACCCTTCTGGATATACTGGCTGGGATCATAGAGGGATGGTCTGGAGAGATAGAGGTAGACGGTAAGGGAGTAAACAGATACACCAAGAAGGACCTGGCCAAGGTGCTGGCCCTTGTACCTCAAAACTTCGACACCTCCTTTCCCTTCAGTGTGGAGGAGGTCCTGGAGATGGGGCGTTACCCACACAAGAAGAAGTTCAGCTACGGGAGTAAGGAAGACAAAAAGATAATCGAGGATGTTGTGGAGGAGCTGGAACTTAAGGATATGCTGAAAAAGAAGATTACAGACCTCAGTGGAGGAGAGAGGCAGAGGGTTGTTTTTGGTAAGGCTCTTATCCAGGACACCCAGCTTCTCTTTCTGGATGAGTCCACCTCCAACTTAGACCCTTACTACGCCCACTCACTCCTTACAAAGGTAAGAAGCAGGGTGGAGGAGAGGGGGCTAACTGTAATATCTGTCTTTCACGATTTCAACCTGGCCTCTCTCTACTGCGATGAAGTGATCTTTATAAAGGATGGAAGGGTTGTGAAGAGCGGAGACACAGCTCATACCCTTTCCCCTGAAAATATAAAATACGTATTTAATGTAAACAGCAGGATCATGGAGGATGAGGATAAGAAGTTTGTAATTCCTTATATGTAAATTGTTCCTTTCTTGTCATGATATACCCTTCTTCTAAAGTTTATCAAAGTAAACTAAGAATAAAGGTAAAAGGAACCAAAGAAGATCTAAGCTTATTGAAAATATCTATTATGTAATCAAAGAAGGCTGAAAGAACGGAAAATCATCTTAATAAAAAGGGGAGAAAGTTTATGAAAAAGCATAAAAACCTAATGATAATGGGAACTGCATCCAATGTAGGGAAGAGTATTATTACCACTGCTCTCTGCAGAATACTATATAAGAAAGGGCACAGTGTATGTCCATTTAAGTCTCAAAATATGGCTCTAAACTCCTTCATAACCAAGGACGGGCTGGAGATGGGAAGAGCCCAGGTGGTTCAGGCTGAGGCATGCAACATCGATCCTGAAGCATATATGAACCCCATCCTTTTAAAGCCAACTACCA
>CAYSGC010000072.1:0-12723 GCA_964430145.1 uncultured Fusobacteriaceae bacterium
GTTTAGGATTTATAAGGTTGTTGATGTTAAATACATAAGATTAAACATTGAAAATTGTTACAGCATTTACTATAATTAAGAAATATTAATAACACTTTTAAAGTTTTCACGTCTTTTTCAAGTCGAAGAATTTAATGTGTTCTTAAGACAAGGTTATAATATCAAAATAATGAAATTTAAGATAGGACAAGTGTCATAGTTGTCGATATTTTTTTCTCTTTTATTATAACTTCTAGTATAAAAGGCTGTATTTCGTTGAATTTTAACAAAAAAATTAAAAAAATACATGAAGGAGGTTTTTTTCAAGATGAAAAAAATTATAGTTTTTTCTATGTTGTTTTTTGTATTTGGATGTTCATTTAATAAAATTTTAAGGGAAGATAGAACAAAATTGACGGGAATGTATATGTACTACGCCGATGCTGCAATACTTTTTTCATGTGACACCGGTGAGAAAATCTTTGTGAGAGGGGGAGAGGGGAATATAGAGCTGGAAAGAAGATACCTCTCTGCCCGTAAGGAAGTAGGGGACAGGGTCTATGTAGAGATCGGCGGATACTATGAGATGGCCCCAAAGATGGACGGCGAGGGACTGGAGAGGGTTTTCCTTGTAACAGATGTATATGAGGTAGATCCTGAAAGGGAGTGTTTTTAGAAAATAGATTCAACTTTATAAAATAAAAGGGGCACTCCTTGAGGAAGTGCTCCTTTTATTTTATAGTTCCATCTCCATATTCTCTCTGTTTACATAACCCACTGTAACCTCACACTGAAGAAGTCCCTTTAACCTGCTGGCCAGTTCCTCAGCTGCCTCCCTCACTTTCTGGTCATTTATTCCCTCAAAGCCGTCTATGGGGAAGAAAATATTTCTGCTCTCCCCGGTGAGCTTCCCCAGTTCTCCCTGCCTCCAGATCCACCTTCTTGTCTTAATCTCACTCCCCACAGAGTATACCACCTCTCCCTTGGGCATCTCCTCAGTCTCTGAACCTCCAAAGGGAGTAAATTTATCACCCTCTCTAGAGAACCTCACCTCTATATCCCCCTCAGCGGAATCCATATCGTGGCCCCCTATGGGAAGAATATACTTCAGGGAGATACTGTTATATAAATCCACCACTGGAAGAATGCTTGGAGCCCCCTTCCCCTTAAGCACCCTGCTTGCAAGGGCTTCTATAGAGGGCATAAATTTATTTGGATTATATCCCATCTCTTTAAAGGCCTCCCTGTAGGGAGCTATCTCCTCTATATCCCTTGCTTTCCTTCCTGAATACCTCTCCTCCAGGGTCTTAGCTGCCTCCTCCAGGCCGGTGGATATCTCACGGTTTTCCACTCCCCTGGCAACAACTACACCAAAGCACAGCTCTGGCTGCATCTCAAATATCTCTCTGCTTACATTAAACTTCATTCTACCACTCCCTGCCTTCTAGATTTATTTCCCTAAGTATAGGGTCTAAAGCAGGTAGAGAGTCAACAACTAATAATTTTTCTTTTCTCTATCTTAGGATATATCCCCTTCCCTGAAGGGACTCAATGTGATCCCCAAAGGTGGAGATCTTATTCTTAAGCTTTCTTATATATACATCTATTATCCTGTTTCCCTGGATAAACTCATCTCTCCATACCATCTCATAGATCTTCATCCTGGAAAGGGCCACTCCCCTGTTCTCTGCCAGAAAAACAAGGAGGTTGTACTCGGTTTTTGAAAGTTTTATCTCCGCCTCTCCCTCCATTACACTGTTGGCTGAGAGGTTTATGGCTATCTCCCCTATCTTGAGGATCTCTGCCTTAACAGCACTCTTACGCTCCACAGCTCTTATCCTGAGGATCACCTCCTCTATATTGAAGGGTTTCTTTACATAGTCATCTGCTCCCCTCACAAAGCCCTCCACTATATCCTCCTGCTCCGTCTTTCCTGTGAGCATTATTATATGGGGAATCCCGTAGACCTTTGGGTGGGTCCTTATCCTTTCACATACCTCCAGACCATCTATCCCTGGGAGGTAGAGATCCAGAAGTACCACCTGGGGTCCCTCATTCACTATGGTCTGGAGAGCAGCTTCCCCCGATGAAGCTGTGCACACATCAAAGTCCTCCCTCTGTAAACTTTTCTCCAGGTGGTTTCTCGTCACTAAACTATCCTCTACTACAAGTATCTTCATAATCCTTCTCCAATTCTCTCCTTTAAACTTTCCCATCTAACCTCTACAGCATCTAAATACCGTATATTTTTCTCAAAGTTTTCTGGGTTCCACTCTATCTCCTCCAGAAGAATCCTTATCTTATCCTCCCTGAGGTAGGAAAACTCCCCCTTGAGCTTGTGGGTGTAGTATCTTATCTTCTCAGGAGCTCTTACTTCAATAGCCTCTCTTAGCCCTATAAGCCCCTCTGGGATCTCCTCCAAGCAATCACCTATTATCCCTTCATCTTCAACTGCCTCTGCAAGTCTCTCGACCTTTATCCGAGGCACAAGGCTTTCAACAGCCTCTATGAGGTCATCCCTCTGAAAGGGCTTTGTCACATAGGCATCCAGAGGCCCCTTGAGGGCTTCTGCCCTGTCCTCCAGAAAGGCATTGGCGGTTATGGCCACTACCGGGAGCTTCATGTCTATCTTCTTTATCATGCTGGCCAGCTCATAACCGTCCATCTCGGGCATCTGTATATCTGTAAATACAATATCAACATCATCTGTGAGGAGTTCCAGAGCCTGGGAACCTCTCGTGGCAGAGGTAACAGATACCCCCATTCCCTCTAACAGCTCCCTGAGAACATTGAGGTTCAGCCTGCTGTCATCCACAATAAGCGCCTTTATACCCCTTGTTCTCCTCTCCTCCTTCTTCCTTGTCACCTTTTCCATACTCCTGTAGATCCTCCAGTTAAAGAGCGGATTCATGCAGATAACCGGAACCCCCTCCATCTCTACAGGAGAGGTGCACACCACTGTACACTCCATGCTGTCCTTCCCTTGATGATAGCTCTCCTCCCCTATAAAGATATGAGGGTAGTCGGAAACTACCTCCTCATCCTCTATGAGCTCCATAAACTCCTCCCCGTCGGAAACAATTATATAGGGAAGGTGGTAGTCATCTCCAAACCCCTTGAAGATATCCCTTATCTCCCTGCAGGCGGTATAGAGGATAAACCCTCTGCTGCTCAGATGCACCCTTTCCTCCCCCTCTGGAAGGTAGAGCTTAAAGGAGAAGGTACTCCCAAGACCCTGAGTACTCTCCACCTCAAGCTTTGATCCCATTAGGTGGAGGAACTTAGAGGTTATTGCAAGGCCAAGCCCGGTACCCTCATACTCCCTCGAGTTCCCCTGCTGTCCCTGGATGAAATCCTCCGTTATCCTGCCAAGGATCTCCTCTGGAATACCAATCCCTGTGTCCCTCACCTGAAAAAGAACCTCTCCTCCCTCATCCATCTCAACATCTATAACGATCTCGCCAGCATGGGTAAACTTAACTGCATTTCCCACCAGGTTTATAAGAACCTTTCTCAGGGCCAGCCTGTCTCCCACAACAATGTGAGGCAGATCTCCCGAGCACCTGCAGGTAAGCTTCAGGCCCTTCCTGTTAACCAGACTCTCAAATATCTGGAGTACCTCTGTAAGGGTTTCCCTCAGGGAAAACTCCTTCCTGTGGATCTCCATCCTGTTGGCTTCTATCTTGGAAAAATCCAGTATATCGTTTATTATTTCCAGAAGGTGGTGGGAAGCCCCTCCTATAACCTCTATCCTTTCCCATATCTTTTTCTCCATGGGAAGATCCTTTAGTATCTCCACGGTACCTATTATCCCGCTGAGGGGTGTCCTTATCTCATGGGACATATTAGCCAGGAATCGCCCCTTCTCCAGGCTGGCCTCCTCTGCCCTCTCCCTTGTTTCCAAAAGTTCCTTTACCAGCTTCCTCCTGCTTATTATCAGGTAGAACATAATAAAGGAGACTATTATGGTCAGGTGGAAGGAGATTATTATCTTATTGAGGTTCCTCTTATCTATTACAAAAAAGTGTCCATCCATATTGTAGAAGGAGTACCCTCCCTCCAGAAGAAAGTAGTTTAACCTGTACTTCCTTGCTTTGGGATAGTTAAAGAAGAACCTCTCTCCCCCACTGGACCCCTCCTCGGGATAGAGTACCATGGTAAACTCATCTTTAGGTGTGTACCTGTAGCCGTAGACGGGGTAGTCTACCTTATTCAGTCCTCTGGTATCCCTCCTTCCTTTAACAACAAGGGCTCTGCTCTCTCCGGCCTCCACGCCATTCTCCTCCATGGTAAACTCTGAAAACTCTATCCTGGAAAAAGCCTTTTTCAGGGCGTCTGTCTCCTCCACTTTAAAGCCCAAAAGATAGATCCTCTCCACTGCAGGCTGAAGGTGGATTACCCTCTCAAGGTAGGCCTCTACCCCTTGGAGATCTCCTTCCCTTCCCTCTCCTATATCCATTGAGAACTCTGCCCTCAGTACTCCTGTGCACACCACTATATATAGAAACATCATTATTTTCTTCATCTTATCCACCTCAGAAGCATTATAACTTTTTTAAAAAATAAAATCAAAATTAACAGTATGTTAACAAGAAGATATTATACTTATTTCGAACTTAGAGTTCTTAAACAATTCGTAATGGAGGAGCTTTTGTCGATAGTAGTGCTGTATTCTCTACAGGAGTCTGAACTGCATCCCAGGGGCCCCCGATAACTCATTACATAAAATATTTAGGGAGGCAATTTATGAAAGAGAAGTTAGGTTTTTGGAGTATTGTACTTTTGGGTATCAACTGTATCATTGGTACTGGTATCTTTGGATTACCCAATAAAGCTTATGCTATGATTGGGGAAGCAAGTGTTGGGGTAATTATTTTTGACGCTTTACTGGTTATTTCCATTGCCCTTTGTTTTGCAGAGGCTGCTGGTCGTTTTAAGGTAAATGGAGGTCCATATATCTATGCCAAGGAAGCCTTTGGAACATTCTTTGGTTATGAGGTAGGTCTTATGAAGTGGCTTATGGGAATTATAGGCTGGGCTACCTTTGCAGTGTTTTTAGGTAACAGACTTGCTCTGGTTTTCCCTATGTTTGATACACCCACTGGAAGAATGGCCATTGCAATCTGCAGTATCCTTTTCTGGAGTATCGTTAACTTAATGGGAGTTAGATCCTCTAAGATAGTTAATAATATAGTGACTCTGGGAAAACTTCTGCCGCTATTTTTATTTATCTTTGCTGGAATCTTCCTCTTTGGTAAGGTTGACACAGCTACTCTAGCTGAAGGCGCTGTAATAGCTTCACCCAATGGAAATACCCTGGTAGAAGCAGCGATCCTCTTCTTCTTCGCCTTTACAGGTTTTGAAGCTATCGGTATAGCAGCTGGAGACATGGTGGATCCTCAGAAAAACCTTCCAAAGGCTATTGTAGTGGTAATGTTAATCGTATCTGCTGTTTATATTGCTATCCTTCTCATCTGTATGAAGGTTCTTGGACCATCTCTTGCTGTAAGTAAGGCTCCTGTTGCAGAAGCTGCCGGTGTCCTTCTGGGTAAAGGCGGAAAATCATTTATCATGACTGGAATCTTAATCTCCATAATCGGAATAAATATGGCTGGTTCCTATACCTCTACTAAGTCCGGGGTAGCCCTTGCTGAAACTGGTCTTGTTCCAGAGTTCTTCCTGAAGACAAACAGTAAGGGGGTTCACTACAACGCTGTTCTTGCTTCTATGTTTGGAACTATAATCCTGGCAATGAGCGGAAGCTTTGCTGCCCTGGCATCTATCGGGGTTATCGTAAGATTTATTCAGTATATCCCTACATGTGCTGCTGTACTCATCTTCAGAAAGAGAGACAGGGAAAACGGAGTAAAGTATGACGGGTTTACAATCCCGTTTGGTTCCACTGTACCTATCATAGCCCTTGTTGTGAGCATCATTCTGCTGATTAAGGCTGGAATAGCTACTCCTCATAAGATCGTATACGGTCTAGGTGGTCTGGTTGTAGTCGCGCCATTCTACAGGTTCTCCAAGGAGAGGATGCAGAAGATGGATGAAAAGGTTGCACTGGGAGGTGCTAACTAGATGAAGGTAATCGGTATCTCAGGAAACAGAAAGTTTCTAGATGGTTTTAACAGAGATTATGTTTTCGATCACTATGCCAGGTGTATAGAAAAGATCGGCGGGGCTCCCCTGATCCTCCCTATCACCACCAATGAAGAGATAGCTAAAACATATGTGGACAGGATAGATGCCCTCATAATGACTGGAGGTGTGGATGTAAACCCCTTCCTCTATGGAGAGGAGTTTGCAGCAGAGACAGAAGCTCCCTTTGCAGAGAGGGACACCTTTGATTTCCTCCTTATTAAAGCTGCCCTGGAGAAGGAGATCCCTATCCTGGGAATATGCAGGGGGATGCAGATAATGAATGTGTACCTTGGAGGCTCCCTTCACCAGGATCTTAAATACTATGGTGAGACCAGAATTCAGCATGTTCAGAAATCCAGCCACCATGAAGCAGTTCACCTTGTAGAGGTGGAGAAGGATTCCATCCTCTGCACCCTTATCGGGGAAAAGCAGAAGGTAAACTCTGTGCACCACCAGGCTATCAAAAAGCTGGGAGTAGGTCTTGCAGTTTCAGCCACATCTCCGTCGGACGGAATCATCGAGGCCTATGAGTCTGTAGACGAGAGAAGGATCCTTGGAATACAGTGGCACCCTGAGATGATGTTTGCCGAGGGGAACAATGAGATGGAAAATATCTTCAGGTTCCTGCTCAAGTAGTTTCAGAGGATAGGTTTCAGAGCGAATGAAAAGATTTTAAGAGGGAGGACTTCGGTGGAGGTCCTCTTTCAAATTACAGATACAGATGATATACTATCTAAATACTGTTGAAATAAACTGCGAAGGGAGGAGAGGTCATGACAAACAAACTGGGATTTTGGAGTATTGTATTACTTGGAATAAACACCATTCTCGGATCGGGGATCTTCCTCCTTCCTGGAAGTTTTTATATAGCCTTAAATGAAGGGGGATTTCTTTCACCTCTCATCGTTGTTGCCACGGTACTTGCCATCTCCCTTTGCTTTGCAGAGGCCTCAGGAATCTTTGAGGGGTATGGAGGTCCCTACATCTATGTAAGGGAAGCCATGGGAGAGTTCATGGGATTTCAGGTGGGGTTTATGAAGTGGGTCATCTCCCTTCTGGCCTGGGCCACCATGGCTGTTGCCTTTGCCAACCTGCTGGTGTCTTTTTTGGATGCCGGTCACATCCCCTATATTCACAAGATCCTTGCAGGAGCCCTCATCCTCATCCTCTCCTACGTTAACTTTTTAGGGGTGGAGCTGACCAAGAGCCTCAATAACATCGTTACCCTGGGGAAGATGGTCCCCATCCTTCTCTTTGTTTTTATAGGGATCAGGTATATAGGCAGAACCAATCTAATCCTTACAGCTGTGGAGCCTGGAGGGATTGTAAGGGGGATCCAAGATCCCATCCTCATCCTCTTCTATGCTTTCACAGGATTTGAGTCCATTGCAGTAGCAGCCAGAGATATGAGAACCCCCCTTAAAAACCTTCCCAAGGGGATCATCTGTGTGATGACAGCCATAACAATACTCTATACTATACTTATCCTGACTATTCTGGGAGTTCTCAGGGGAAATATAGACCCCGATTCCTACCCTATATTTCATGCAGCCTACCTCCTGTTGGGACCCCTGGGGGGGAGTTTCTTCTCCTCTGGGATAATAATGTCTGTCATCGGTATCAATATTGCCTCCTCCTTTACAAGCCCCAGATCCATAGTGGCCCTGTCGGAGAAAAATACCATGCCGGAGTTTCTCTCCAGAAAAAATAAGTATGGTACCCCTGGAGCCGCCATCATCCTTACTGGAGGGCTCTCCCTTCTTATAGTTCTTATTGGCAACTTCAATACCCTGGCATCATTTTCTGTAATTTCAAGGATCTCCCAGTACCTCCTCACATGTATAGCTGTGATTATCTTTAGGAGGCGTGGGATCAAGGGGTCTCTGAGCCTCCCTGGGGGCTACCTCATTCCCCTTATTGCCCTTATTACCATGGTACTCCTCTTCTACAGCTATATGGTCTACATAGTCAGTGTGTTTTTAATCTTCTTTCTCATTGGAAGATACTTCTACAGCTATGATAAAAAGGTAGTTGAGCAAAATAAAAGCCCTGAAACTAATTTATAGTTTCAGGGCTTTTATTTTATAGACAAATATGATTTAACATAAAAGTTGATTTGCAACAATTTTTATTTCATTTTTTAAAACAAAAAGGTATATCTTAATGTTCATTTCTTTTGTCACCCAAAAGAAACGAACCAAAGAAAATGTGCCCACCTTTATAACTTCTCATAAGTTGGATTATTAATCTGCAGCCTTTTTAGGCTACAGTCCTCCCTCTTATTGCAATATTAATTAGTATATCGGTGCGAAACTTGTCCTGTTGTACGGCTTAGCTTATATCCAGGTACAAAGTTAGATCGATATAAAGCTGGGAATATTTATATGTCAAGAAATATAAGTTTAATAGGACTTAAAGAATTATTTTCCATCTAGCCCGGTTTTCCGCCCTTTTTAATCTTAAGGTGCTCCACCTTGTTGTAGGATCTCCTCCTCTCCTGGGCTCCCTGAAGCCTGTAGATCCAGGAGATATTGTAGATTCTTTCACCCTCTACCTCTAAATACCACTCCCAGCCAGAGCTGTACTTCTCTATCCTTCTTCTGCTGTATACCTTAAGGGGAACCTCCTCTACCTCCTCCATTAGAAACATTATCTTGCTCTGGTCGTAGTAGAAGAACCTTATCCTCTCTCCCCTCTCTATGGCCCTTTGCAGTTTCTCTATCTTCCTTCCTATGAGAAGCTTCTCTATCTCTACTATCCTAGCTGAAGAGTAGTATAGGTGGCTTCTTATCCCAAGCTCCTCAAGCTTTCGCAGCTTATCCCTGGAATAATACTCATAGGGAAGCTTATTCCCCTTCTCCCTGTTGCATCTTCTGCACAGAACCACTGTATTGGATCCCGTTTCCCTTGATTTAAGGGCATACCCCTTGGAGAGGGGCAGGTGGTGGTCAAACTCCAGGTCCTTTTCACTCTCACAGTTAAAGCACCTGTGTCTGAACCTCTTAAGCTCAGTCCTCTTCTCCTCCTCTCCCAGGCCGTCCTTTAAAAGGCTTGCTATCTCATCCCTCCTGTGGGGGATCTCCAGGGTAGGCTCATCCTGGGATCCTGCCTTTTTTTCAGGCTCCTTCCCCTCCTCTTTTATGAATATATATATGAGTCCGAAAATTATAAACCAAAATAATATTATATTCTCCAAACTAATCCCTCCCCTCACTATTACTATACTCCCTTTAAAATATTAACCTTCTTCCCCTATTCATAAAATAAATATTTATTTTATTTAAATTTCCCTTCAAAGTATTGACAAATTCAGGATAAGGTAATATACTCTGAGTACAATACAAGTTTAAAATCATTACAAAAATGAAGAGTGGGAGGATATATGAAGATGTATGTATGCGATATCTGCGGATATGTTTATGATCCAGCAGTGGGAGATGTAGAAAACGGGGTAGCACCAGGAACAGCTTTTGAGGATATTAGCGATGATTGGGTATGCCCTCCATGTGCTGTAGGTAAGGAGCACTTCACTGAGATGTAGTTTGAAAGCAGTCCGCTGGGCTGCTTTTTTGTTGGGATAAACTCCATTGACATCCAGATTTTTTTAAGTATAATCCTCTAAACTAAATCTGCGAAAACCTTTTCCAAAAGAGGTGGAGCCATAATCCTGCCAGGGGGCTCTGTAGGGGACAATGTGGTCATAGGAGCTGGAAGCCTTGTGACCACAGAGATCCCTGCCTGTGTGGTGGGGGGGGGGAAACCCTGCCCGTATAATAAAGAGGCTGGAAGATTAACCAGAGAAAGAGAGATCTGCAACACATGAAAAAAGCTCAACCTTCAAATTGTGAAGATTGAGCTTTAACTTCCTTTAACTTATTAATCCACCTGTTACCTTAAAGATTGTAAGTATTGTCATTAGTATTAGCAGGTGAAACATGTAGCCGTAACCCATATGAAACCCCCGTATAATTTATTACTCTTCCAGTATATCATATATGGACTATTTTGACCACACTACCCCTTGAAGTAACCGTAGATAGCTCTAACCACTCTACCAGTTGCCCCCTTAGGGTAGTAGTCCTCTGCCTTCTTTGCAAAGGATGTTCCAGCTATATCCAGGTGCATCCAAGGCTTTCCTTCCACAAACTCCTCTAAGAACTTTGCAGCACTTGCAGCACTTGCCCATCTTCCCCCAGAGTTTACCAGATCAGCCACATCGGACTTCAGTATCTCCTTATACTTGTCAAAGAGAGGCATCCTCCACACCAGCTCTCCATACTCTGTTGAAGCCCTCTCGATCTTTTCATACATACCATCTGTATTGGTAAATGTACCTGTAGCGTCAAATCCAAGGGCTACGATAACCCCTCCAGTAAGGGTAGCCACATCTATTACCTCGGATACCTTCTCATTTCTGATGGCGTAGGTAATGGCGTCTATCAGGGTAAGTCTTCCCTCGGCATCTGTATTTGTTACCTCTATACTCTTACCATTCATACTTCCTATTACATCTCCTGGTCTGTAGGCATTTCCCCCTATGGAGTTTTCGCAGGCAGCCACTACAGCCACAATGTTCTTTCCTACCTTCATTCTGGCCACAGCAGTCATAGCTCCTATTACAGTAGCTGCTCCCCCCATGTCACTCTTCATCCCCACCATACCGTCTGTTGGCTTCAGGGATAGTCCTCCAGTGTCGTAGGTAAGTCCCTTTCCGATAAGCCCGCTTATCTCCTCTGGATTTGAAGGGTCCCCCGTATATCTCATTACGATGAGCTTAGGCCTCTTTTCAGCAGCCCTTGCCACTGAAAGGAAGGATGCCATTCCTAGAGCTTCTATTTCCTCCTCATCCTTTACCTCTACCTGGAATCCGTACCTTTTTCCGAGCTCCTTTGTAATCTCAGCCAGGGATTCCGGATAGATCACATTGGCAGGCTCATTTATAAGGTCTCTGGTGATACATACAGCTTCTCCAAGAGCAGCCCCCTCATCCCCGGTATCCTCACCCTCTGGTTTAAAGAGATCCAGATTGATAACCTTATCCTCCTTCTTCTCCTTATACTTATCGAAGTCGTAGTTCAGATAGCACGCCACCTCTGCAAGGGCATCTGCCAGCAGAAGTTCAGAATCATCTGCTGAGATAAGGATATCACCCTTCTCACCGTTGAGAGCCTTGAAGACTACCCTTCTCAGAACCTCCGGGTTAAACTCCTCCTTCCTTCCTGCTCCCAGGTAGATAAGGTTTATAAGCTTCCCTCCCTGAAGGATACTAACCTCTGTCTTCTCCCCCTCCTTACCTGTAAACTCATTTTTTTTGAGCACCTCATTCACAAGGTCCATGTTCTCCCCTGAGATGCACCTGCAGGGCTCTATCTCCCCCTCAAAGTAAAGCATCAGGTTCTTGTCATAGCTCTTATTCATTTGTTTTGTTACGTTGAAATTCATCCTTACCACCCTCTATATCATTTATCTGTAATCATTACAATTTCACTAATATAGTTTATACAACGTTTTTACTTAAAGAGCAAGTAATAAGGGCTCTTTTAGGTTAATTTTCCTCTGTTCACTCATGAAAATTCCCACAACTGGACAATTCTGTAAAATCCTTGACATTTTCAATAATCTCCTATATAATTAATCGGCTATCTTAAATTCTCATTAAAGGAGAGTTACCGAAGATTTCAGATATTGTTTAACAGATCTTAATTTTATTTAATTTTATAAATTTTATACAGGAGGAATTTTTTAAGATGAAAACTTTTATGAATACAGTGGAATGTGCTGAAGCTGTTGTTAAGATGGGTGTTAAGAAGGCAAATACAAAACCTTCTAAAGTATTTACCCTTGGATTTATGGCGGGAATGTTTGTAGGACTTGCTTATGTGGCATACCTTACAGCTACTTCTTTCGTAGGACCTGCTATCAACCCAGTTGTAGGTAAGTTTATCGGAGCGGCTATCTTCCCTACTGCAGTTATACTTGTACTTCTTGCTGGAGCTTCACTGTTTACTGGAAACAACCTTGCTACTCTTGCTTGGATGACTGGAGACGCTAAGCTTTCAGACGTTATGAGAAACTGGGTATTTGTATGGTTAGGTAACTTTGCAGGATCTCTATTCCTTGTATTTGTTTGTTATATGGCAGGTATCTTCAAGAGTGACGCTATGATCCACGCTACTGTTGATCTGGCTACACACAAGGCTCACATGACATTTACATCTGCTCTATTCAGCGGATTCCTATGTAACGTTGTAGTTGCTCTAGGTGTATGGATCTCATTCTCAGCTACAGATGCTGGTGGTAAGATCATTGCTGCTTGGTTCCCAATTATGATGTTCGCATTCTCTGGATACCAGCACGTTGTTGCAAACATGTTCGTTATCTCTATGGGATTCGTACTAGATCCATCTGCTTTCACAATTGGTGAAGCATTCATAGGTAACTTCATTCCAGTAACAATCGGTAACGCACTTGCTGGTGGACTGTTCATTCCAGGAATCTACTACACTCTTTACCTGAAGAAGGATACAGCAGCACAGGCTGTAACTAACAAGGGATAATTAAAGATATTTAAGGATGACCTATGGTCATCCTTTTTTTATT